>NZ_JBFUJD010000003.1:0-130738 GCF_056401555.1 Caulobacter sp. P4_E5 | reverse complement strand
GGCTCCGGCCGCCACGCCCGCTCCCGCCGCGGCTCCCGCGCCCGCCATCGTCGACAAGAACGACAAGGGCGACAATGCGTGGATGCTCACCTCCTCGGTGCTCGTCCTGCTGATGATCCTGCCGGGCCTGGCCCTGTTCTACGGCGGCCTGGTGCGCGCCAAGAACATGCTGTCGGTCATGATGCAGGTCTCGACCGTGGCCATCATCGGCTTCGTCGCCTGGGTCCTGTGGGGCTACAGCTTCGCCTTCACGGACGGCGGCAGCTGGGACAGCTTCGTCGGCGGCCTGGGACGCCTGTTCCTCAAGGACGTGACGCCCGCCAGCAATGTGGCGACGTTCTCGACCGGCGTGGTGATCCCCGAACTGACCTTCATCTCGTTCCAGTCGACCTTCGCGGCCATCACGGCCGCCCTCGTGGTCGGTTCGCTGGTCGAACGCATGAAGTTCGCCGCCATCGTCGCCTTCGCCGTCCTGTGGCCGCTGCTGTCGTACTATCCGATGGCGCACATGGTCTGGTGGTGGCCGGGTCCTGACGCCGTGGCCCTGCTGCCTGCTGGCGCCAAGATCCAATCCGGCCTGATCTGGGGCTTTGGCGCCCTGGACTTCGCCGGCGGCACCGTCGTCCACATCAACGCCGGTATCGCCGCCCTCGTCGGCGCCCTGATCCTCGGCAAGCGCCAAGGCTACGGCAAAGAGCCGATGCCTCCGCACTCGCTGACCCTGACCCTGGTCGGCGCCGGCCTGCTCTGGGTGGGTTGGTTCGGCTTCAACGCCGGCTCGAACCTCGAGTCGAACGGCTACGCCTCGCTGGCCATGATCAACACCTTCGTCGCCACCGCGGCCGCCGGTCTGTCGTGGATCATCGTGGAGTGGATCACCCGCAAGAAGCCGTCGGCCCTGGGCCTGGCCTCAGGCATCGTCGCCGGCCTCGTGGCCGTCACCCCGGCCGCCGGTTTCGCCGGCCCGATGGGTTCGGTGATCCTGGGCCTGGTCGTCTCACCGATCTGCATCTTCTTCTGCTCGGTCGTGAAGAACGCCTTCAAGTACGACGACAGCCTGGACGCCTTCGGCATCCACGGCATCGGCGGCATCGTCGGCGCCATCGGCACCGGCCTGCTGGTCAACCCGGCCTGGGGCGGCGCCGGCATCGTCGACTATACGACCTGCGGCAAGGATGGTGACTTCTCGACCTGCGATAGCCTGACCTACGACCTGGGCACGCAGGTGCTGGCTCAGGTGAAGGCCGTCGGCGTCACGGTCGTCTGGTCGCTGGTGGCCTCGCTGATCGTCTTCTTCGTGATTAAGCTGGTCATCGGCCTGAAGGCTTCGCCGGAAGCCGAGGAAGAAGGCCTGGATATCTCGGAACACGGCGAACGCGCCTACCACAGCTAAGCGGTAGGCTCCCGTTGGGAACCGAAGGGCGCGGAGGGGAAACCTTCCGCGCCCTTTCTCTTTGCGACTCCCACCTGATCGGCCAAGTTGCGACGCCCGCCTGGAGATCGCCGTGGACGCCCAACTCTTCCTGCTCTGCGTCCTGACCTTCGTGATCCACCTGATCGGGGCCCTGGCCTACGCCGTGCGCATCGCCGGCGTCCGCACCCGGCGGATCGCCATGTCATTCGCCCTGTTCAATGTGTTGGTGCTGCTGTCGCGCGCCTCTAACGCCTTTCAGGGCCCGTTCCTGTCGAAGCGGATCGAGACCAGCCTGCTGGCGGGCTCGGGACAGCATCTGCTGGCCGACTTCCAGTGGCTGATGGCCAGCGCCAGCCTGGCGGCGTTCGTCGGCGCCCTGGCCATTCCCACAGCCCAGCGTCTGTTCACCCGCGCCGTCGCGCATTTCCAGGTGCATCGTTCAGTTCCCAAGCTCTTGATGCACGCCTTCGCCAAGGGTGGGCTGTCCTATGTCCGCGACGCCGTCGCCCTGCCCTCGCCCGGCCACCTGAAGGGCCTCAAGCAGAAGATCGACGTACCGGCCCGCGTGATCGTCCTGAACGTCCTCGCCCAGGCGCTGCTGACGGTCGGGGTGTTCGCCTCGCTCTACGCCGGCTACCTGGACCCGCAGTTCCGGATCACGGCGGTCAGCTTGTCGTCGGTGATCAACGGCGTCGCCACGATCCTGCTGTTCGTACTGATCGATCCAGCCCTTTCGATCATGACCGATGACGTAATGGATGGCCGCGTCAGCGAGGCCGCTTTCCGTCGTGCGGTCGTCTGGTTCGCCGGCAGCAGGGTCGTCGGCACGGTGCTTGCTCAGGCCCTTCTGCTCCCGGCGGCGAGCGGCGTGGTGCTGCTGGCGAGGATGATCCCCGGCTGACCTAGAGCCGGCGCGCCCGCAGGATCTGCACGACCGGATCGAGCATTTGCCCCTTCATCACCGGGTTGATCGCCACGCCAGGCGTCGGCAGGTTCAGGATCTTTCGGACGATCTCCATGCCCTTCACGACCTGGCCGAAGGCCGCGAAACCGGCGTTATCGCCCTCGCCCGCCGGATTGGCATCCAGGTACGGCGCTTCACCCACGCAGATGAAGAAGTCCGAGTCGCCGCTGCCGGGCTCTCGGCGGGCCAGGGAAAGCGTGCCATCGACGTGGCGCAGGCCGGTCTGGGTAGTCGACTCGTGGGCGACGGGCTTGAGCACCTTCTTCGGATCACCGGCGAGACCGCCCTCGATCAGGCCATAATCCACCGAACTGGGCGCCTTGGCCGCGCGCCAGAAGCTGGCCCCGTCGTAGAGCTTGCCGTCGATATACTGGAGGAAGTTGGCCGTGGTCAGCGGCGCTTGCTTGGTCTTCAGGGCGATGATGATCGCGCCGAGACTGGTCTCGAGGCTGACGACCACGTCTCCGGCGCCAGGCACGATCGGCGTCGGCGGCAGGTTCAGAACCTGGGCCCTCGCCAAGCCCGGCGCGGCGGCAAGGCCGCCCAGAACCGTCAGGACGTCGCGACGCTTCATGCGTATCTCCTAGCTCAGGCGGCAGCGCCGCACCCACCAGTCCGGGCGCATCGCCTCCAGGCGTTCGACCAGACCTTCGGCCTCGATGTCGCCGGCGCACAGGGCAAAGCAGGTCGCCCCGGAGCCCGACATCCGGACCAGCAGACTTTCAGGCTCGTCACGCAGGACGTCCAGCACTTCCCCGATCCGCGGCTCCAGGCCGACAGCCGGCGCCTCCAGGTCGTTGCGCGTGGCCGCGGCCAGCCAGCCGGCGGCCTCCTCGGCGCTTTCGAGATTGGTCGGCAGGAACGGTTGCGCCGCACCGTCGGGATGCACGGCCGCGTCATAGGCGCGATAGACCGCGCCGGTCGGCGATGGGACGCCCGGATTGACCAGCACCGCGTGCAGCTCGGGCAGCATGGGCGCGGGTGTCAGGATCTCCCCTCGCCCCTCCGCCACCAGCGCCCCGGCGCGCAGGCAGGCCGCCCCGTCCGCGCCCAGACCGGCGGCGATCGGCTCCAGGTCGTCGTCGGAAAGGTCAGGAGCTAGGGCGTCGCGCAACAGCTTCAGCGCCGCTCCCGCATCGCTGGAGCCTCCGCCCAAGCCCGCCGCGATCGGCAGGCGCTTGTCCAGGATCAGGCGATACGGCGGAACCGGCCCGCCCAGCTTGGCGTGGAACGCCTTGGCCGCGCGAACCACCAGATTGTCGTCATCAGCCGAAATCGCGCCGCCGAACGGCCCCGAAATCTCGAAGGCCGGCGCGTCGCTGCGCTGGATCACCACCTGGTCGCCCACGTCGGCGAACACCATCAGGCTGCAGATCGGGTGATAGCCCTCGCCGTCCGGCTCACCCACGTGCAGGAACAGATTGACCTTGGCCGGGGCGAAGGCGGACAGCCGCATGGATTCTCTAGCTCAGCTGAAAGGAAAGCCCGCCCGATAGCTCAGTTGTGGACGACCGTCGACTTGACCGCCGCCGCGCCGGTGGGGCCCAGCCCATTCTTCAGCTTAGCCTCGGCCTCGGCCTTTTGCTTGTCGTCAGGCTCCAGGCTCAGGACGCGCCGCCACTGGAACTCGGCCTCGGTCTTGCGGCCAATCTTCCAGTACGCGTCGCCAAGGTGGCCGTTCACGTCCGGATCGCCCGGCTCCATCTCGACGGCCGCTTCCAGCTTCTCGACGGCGGTCTTGTAGTCGCCCAGCCGATAGTAGGCCCAGCCCAGCGAGTCGAGCATGGCGCCCGACTGCGGACGCGCGTTGACGGCCTTCTGGACCATGGCCAGCGCCTCGGCCAGATGCTCGTTGCGGTCGATCCACGAATAACCGAGGAAGTTCAGCAGCTCCGGTTCGTCCGGATTGGCCTTCAGCGCCGCTTGCAGATCACGTTCAGCCTCGGGCCAGCGCTTGGCCTGTTCCAGGGCCACGGCGCGCAGATAGAGCAGCCGCCAGTCGGGCTTTTCGGTCTCGCGGGCGATGATCGGGTCCAGCACGGCCACGGACTCGCTCCACTGTCCTCCGGCCCGCAGCAAGTCGGCCAGAGCGACGTGGGAGTCGCGATCGTTCGGCGCGGCCGTGGCGGCGGTGCGGGCCACCTCCAGCGCCTTGGCCTTGTCGCCCAGGTCGTTCCAGGCCCAGGCGCTCTTGCTCTGGGCCGACGCATAGTGCGGAGAGCCCGGCGGCACGTGGCCGTAAGCCTCGATCGCGCCTTGCGGATCCTCGCTCTGGTTCAGCAGATCGCCGACCAACACCCAAGCCTCGTCACGAGCTGGATCCAGCCGCAGGGCCAGGCGCAGATAGGCCAGGGCGAACTGGGTCTGGCGCTCGCCGGCGAAGGTGGCGGCGCAGGCGACCAGGCCTTCGGCCGCGCCCTGGCGGACGGTCGGCAGCGGCGGCGGCGCGCCCTTGGCGGCGGCGCGGGCCCGGGCCCGCTGCAGTCCGAGATCGTTCGGCGCGGCGCGCAGGGCCGCGTCATAGACGGCCACCGCGTCGGTGTGACGCTTGCGGCGCTCCAGGAACGCGCCGTAGTCGAGGGTGAAGATGCTGGCCGTCGCCGTGTTGGCGGTCAGGGCCTTGTAGTCGGTCTCGGCCTCGTCATAGCGCTTGGCCCGTTCGTAGAGGCGCGCCTGGCCCTGCTGGCCGAAATATTGGACCAGCTTGTCGGTGCGCAGGGTCGGCTGGACGATCGCACCCTCGTTGTCCCCGGCCGCCGCGGCGGCCCAGGGCGCCAGCAGCGCGGCGGCTTGCTGATGCGGGAAGCCGGGCGGGTCGCCCTTCAGCAGCAGCTGGGCGTCCTTGCCCTTGCCGATGGCGATGGATTCGACGACGCGGGTCAGCACGCCCAGGCGCTTGATCGCCTCGGTGGTGTCCGGACCGGTCGGGGCGGCCAGGGCCGCGCGGCTGATGTCGCCCCCCAGCAGCAGGGCCGTGAACGAGCGCTCGCCGATTACGCCGGGATCCTCGCCCAACACCGCCGCCGTGCCGAAATAGGTGGCCGCCTCCTTCGACTTGCCGTCGCGCAAGGCCGCCTGGCCCGCCAGGAACTGACCATAGGAGGTGCGGGTGTCGAACAGTGACGAACCGGCGCTGACAGGGCCTCGTAGCATCACGTCGCCGGGCGCGGCGCAGGCGGCCAGGACGGAGACGGAAACGCAGGCGAGGAGGACTTTGATACGCGTCATCCGCCCACCCTCTGAGGTTTCGAGGCGGTCCGCAAGAAAAAGCCTCCCGGCCGAAACCGGGAGGCTTGCTCGTGGCGCGCCCGCTTACATGTTCGGGTAGTTCGGCCCGCCGCCGCCCTCGGGCGTGGTCCAGACGATGTTCTGCGACGGGTCCTTGATGTCGCAGGTTTTGCAGTGGACGCAGTTCTGAGCGTTGATCTGGAAACGCGGATCCTGGCCCTGCTCGTTGTAGAGCACCTCATAGACGCCGGCCGGGCAGTAGAGGCGCGCCGGCTCGCCGTACTTGGGCAGGTTGACCGCGATCGGGATCGACGGATCCTTCAGCTTCAGGTGGGCCGGCTGGTCTTCCTCATGGTTGGTGGCCGACAGGAACACCGACGAAAGCTTGTCGAAGCTGATCACGCCGTCGGGCTTGGGATAGACGATCGGCTTGAAGTCCTTGGCCAGGCCCGTCGAGGCTGCGTCGGTCTTCTCGTGTTTCATCGTGCCGAAGAACGAGAAGCCGCCGAACAGGTGCGTGCACCACATGTCGAACATGCTGACCGCGCCGCCCAGGGCGGTGCCGAACTTGCCGAGCATTGGCTTGGCGTTGCGGACGACCTTCAGTTCCTTGGCCACCCACGATTTCTCATACGAAGCCTGGTAGGCGGTCAGCTCGTCGCTGGAGCGGCCGGCCTGGACCGCTCCATAGGCGGCCTCGGCGGCCAACATACCCGTCTTGACCGCGTTGTGGCTGCCCTTGATGCGCGGCACGTTGACGAAGCCGGCCGAGCAGCCGATCAGCGCGCCGCCGGGGAAGGTCAGCTTCGGCACGGACTGATAGCCGCCCTCGGTGATGGCCCGCGCGCCGTAGGCGATGCGCTTGCCGCCCTCCAGGTGCGGTCGGACCGCCGGGTGCTGCTTGAAGCGCTGGAACTCGTCGAACGGCGAGATCCACGGGTTCTTGTAGTTCAGGTGCACGACGTAGCCGATGGCCACGTAGTTGTCCCCGAAGTGGTACATGAAGCTGCCGCCGCCGGTCTGGTTGTCCAGCGGCCAGCCGGTGGTGTGTTCGGCCAGGCCCGGCTGATGCTGTTCGGGCGGAACCTGCCACAGCTCCTTGATCCCGAGGCCGTACTTCTGGGGCGACTTGCCCTCGTCCAGCTTGAACTTGCCGATCAGCTGCTTGGCCAGCGAGCCCCGCACGCCCTCGGCGATGAAGACATATTTGCCGTGCAGCTCCATGCCCGGTTGGTAGTCCGGCTTGTGATGGCCGTCCTTGCCGATCCCGACGACCCCGACGACCACGCCCTTGACCGACCCATCCTCGTTCCAGACCAGGTCGGAGGCGGCGAAGCCGGGATAGATCTCGACGCCCAGTTCCTCGGCCTTGGTCGCCAGCCAGCGGCTCAGATTGCCCAGCGAGGCGATGTAGCAGCCGTGATTGTGCATGAACGGCGGCATGGCGAACATCGGCAGGCTGAGTTCGCCCTGCGGGCCCAGCAGCTTGAAGCGGTCCTTGGTGACCGGCGTCTCCAGCGGCGCGCCCTCTTCCTTCCAGTTGGGGAAGAGTTCGGCCAGGCCCTTGGGATCGATCACCGCGCCGGACAGGATGTGGGCTCCGACCTCGGACCCCTTTTCCAGCAGGGCCACCGAGATCTCGGTTCCCGCCTTGGCGGCCAGTTGCTTGAGCCGGATGGCCGCCGAAAGGCCCGCGGGACCGCCGCCGACGATGACGACGTCGTATTCCATCGACTCGCGTTCGAGGTCTTCGCTCATGAGGTCTCCCGGCTGGGCCCGTTAGCCCGTCTTATGACTGTTTGAATCACAGCTTATCCGAACGTGACGCGTGGGCGGTCAAGCACCTGATCTCGCTTTTTTGCTGCGCCGCAACGTGGAGACCGCAAGCAATCCACGCTAAGACGGTCGCATGAGCCTCGCCGTCGATCAACGCGCCGTCGAAAGCCTGCTGGCCTTTTGGGCCGATGCGGGCGTCGAGGCCTGCTACGCCGACGCGCCGATCGACCGTCTGGCCGAGGGCGCGGCGATGCTGCGCGCTAAGAGCCAGCCGCCGCCGCCCCCGCCGCCCGCGGGCCGTTCGGGCTTGACCATAGCGCGCGGCCCCGACGTCGGCTCGGCCATCGCCGAGGCAAAAGCCGCCGCGGCCGCCTGCAACGACCTCGAGAGCCTGGCCGCGGCCATCGCCGCCTTCGACGGCTGCCCGTTGAAGACACAGGGCGCCAAGCAGGCGGTGTTCTCGCGCGGCGTCGCCGACGCGGCGCTGATGGTGATCGGCGAAGGCCCCGGCGCCGACGAGGATGCTCAAGGCGCGCCGTTCGTCGGGCGGGCGGGCAAACTCTTGGACCGCATGCTGAAGGCGGCCGGTCTCGACGAGCGCGTCTTCATCACCAACACCGTCTTCTGGCGTCCGCCTGGCAATCGCACGCCGACGCCGCAGGAGCAGGCCGTCTGCGCCCCCTTCGTTGAGCGCGCCATCGCCCTGGTGAAGCCGAAGATGCTGTTGCTGGCCGGCGGAGCCTCCGCCAAGGCCATGCTGAAGCGCGACGAAGGCATCCTGTCGATGCGCGGCCGCTGGTTCGAATGGACCTCGGAGGACAAGTCCGTAGAGCTTCCGGCCATGCCAACCCTGCACCCGGCCTTCCTGCTGCGGACCCCCGCCCAGAAGAAGAAGGCCTGGCAGGACCTTCTGACGCTGACCGAGCGGCTTGATCGTCCGGACCGCCCGCACTAGAACTTTCGTCGAACAGTCGGAACGGGGGACGCGCGCCTTGGGGGCAGCGCGGATCGAGTTTGCAGCATTGGGTTCGCCTTGCGGCCGCGCTTTCGGCCCTTTTCCTGTGCGTGACGGCGACCGCCGTCCACGCCAGCAGCCTTGAACCCCTGTCTCAAGACGACGTCCGCTCCTACCGCGCCGCCTTCGCGGCGATCGACCGGGGCGATTTCGACGCCGCCGAAGCCGCCTACGCCAACACCCGTGATCGCAGCCTGGGCGGGCGCCTGGCCTTCGCCAAGGTCATGCATCCGACATTGTACTCGGCTAGCTACGATGATCTGACCGAGTGGCTGAAGCGCTACGCCGACGAGGCCGGCGCGGAGCGGGTCTACGCCCTGGCCGGCAAGCGCAAGCCGACCGGCAAGCGTGTCGTCGCCCCGCCAGTTCCGACCTTGTTCGTGGCGGACGAAACCGGTCCGCCGCCCGCTGACAAAGGGCGCGCCGCCCGCGAGGCCTATTATTCCGGCGACGTGAAGAAGGCCTTGACCCTGGCGGTCGCCGGCGGCGAGCGCTGGATCGCGGGATTGGCCGCCTTCCGGCTAGGCGAAACGGCCAAGGCTCAGGACTTCTTCGAGCAGGTCGCCAACGACCCGAACGAGGATGAGTGGCTGCACGCCGCCGGCGCCTTCTGGGCCGCCCGGGCCGCTAGCCAGGAGGGCAAGGCCGGTCAGGCGCGCACCTTGTTGATCCAAGCCGCCCGCGCTCCGCAGACCTTTTACGGTATGATCGCCGCTCGCCAGCTGGCCCTCACCGGCGTGGCCATGCCCAACGATCCAGACGATCCGATCGCGGCCCTGATCAGCCGCGCCGCCTATGCCGGCCCCGACACCGCTTCGCTTGGCCAGCTGATGAAGGCCGACCCGCGCGCGCGCCGCGCCGCCGCGCTGGCCCAGATCGGGCGCTGGCGCGAAGCCGGGCTGGAGCTGCGCGCCGGCCTGTCCCTGGCCGACACTGAAGCCCTGCGCGCCGACTGGACCACCCTGGCCCTGGCGTTGAACGCCAACGCGCCGCTGAACGGTGGCCGGGCGATCAAGCGGATCGGCGGCGAGGACTATCCCCTGCCGCCGCTGGAGCCGATCGGCGRCTTCACCATCGACAAGGCCCTGGTCTACGCGCTTGTGCGCCAGGAGAGCCGGTTCGACCCGCTGGCGCTCTCCAACGCCGGGGCCATGGGCCTGATGCAGGTGCGGCCGGTCGCSGCCGCSCGCGCCGCCGGCGACGACAAGCTGTTGACCGACGCCTCGCCTCTGTTCGATCCCGCCTTCAACCTGCGCGTCGGTCAGGACTATTTCACCTGGCTGATGGATCGCGGCCTGCAAAGCCCCGACATCCTGCGCGCCGTCGCGGCCTATAACGGTGGCCCCGGCACCCTGAACAAGGCCGTGGCCCAATTGGGCGCCGACTGCGACAGCTTGCTGCTGATCGAAAGCCTGCCGGCCCAGGAGACCCGCAACTACGTCGAGAAGGTGATGGCCAGCTACTGGACCTATCGTCGGCTGATGGGCGCGGAGACCAAGACCCTGGACGCRGTGGCCAGCGGCGCTCGGTTGGTGGACTTCCGCCTCGACCTTCAGATCCAGCAGCCGACCTCGATCGACCAGCTGGTCGCCACGCTTCAGTAGCTCAAGCGGCGAGCCTTAAGCGCCTTCGCCAAGGCCTTTTCATCACCAGCGGCCGCGGGCCAATCCAATCGGCGCACAACTACGCCATGCAGACGCGGCGATAGCTTGCTCAGCATCCCGCCCGGAACCGTCAGGTAGGCTGGCGCCCCCGCCCCGCCCGCCAGATGCTTCTCGACCGGCTCGCGCCAGCCTTCCCGCAAGGCGGGGGCGGACCGCAGCGTCAGTATCCAATCGCCCCGCGCCACCGCCGCGCCGGCTGCAAGCCTCACCCCGACGTCGCCGGGCGCCATCACCAGGCGCGCGCCACTGTCCTCGGCCAAGGCCTCGACACCCGGCTCGCCGTTGGTGACGAGGATCACCTCCTTGACCAGGCCATCCACGGCGGCGGGCACCAGCATGGCCATCTGAGCGGCCAAGCCTGTCAGGTCTTCGGAAGCGACGAGAACGACGGAGATCATGATCCTGCTTGACCATGGGGCGCGGCAGGGTCAAGAGCGCTTTCCCGTCATCCTCGCCATAGCGCGGTGGAGAGTACGGGCCGCCCACCCCCGTGTTCCTCGCGGTTTCGGCTCGACGCGCGGCGCGTTTGCCCGAATGACCGCTCCTACGGCCCAAACAGATCCATCTGCGCGCTCCTCGGCCTGGGCGGCGTGAACTGGGTGGCGTCCAGCGGCGCCCAAGGCTGGTCCAGGCCGAACTTCTTGACCGCCAGGTGGAAACGCTGGCGCAATACCTCGGCCACAGGCCCCTCGCCGATCATCCGTTCGCCCCAGTTGGCGCTGTAGGTTTCGCCCTTGCGGATCTGGCGCACCAGCGACATGACCTTGCGGGCTCGGTCCGGATAGTCGGTCTCGAGCCATTCCTCGAACAGCTGGGCGATCTCGCGCGGCAGGCGCAGGGCCACATAGCCCGCCCCCCGCGCCCCGGCCTTGGCCGAGGCTTCCAGCACCGCCTCGACCTCGTGGTCGTTGAGGCCGGGAATGGCCGGGGCGAACATCACCGTCACCGGCACGCCGGCCTCGGTCAGCCGGCGCACCGTCTCGATCCGCTTGCCAGGCGTCGCCGCCCTGGGCTCCATGCTGCGCGCCAGACGCCGGTCCAAGGTGGTGATCGAGATCGCCACCCGCGTCAGCTTGCGCGCCGCCATGGCGCTGAGAATGTCGAGGTCGCGCAGGATCAGGGCCGACTTGGTGATGATCGTGAACGGATGGCTGTAGCGCTCCAGCGTCTCGATCACTTGCCGCGTCACGCGCAGCTGCTTCTCGTCAGGCTGGTAGGGATCGGTGTCGCCGCCGATATGGATCGTGGCGGGCTTGTAGCTGGCCTTGGCCAACTCCTTCTCCAGCAGCTCGCCGGCGTGCGGCTTGAAGAAGATCTTGCTCTCGAAGTCGAGGCCCGGCGACAGGCCGAGATAGGCGTGGTTGGGCCGCGCATAGCAATAGATGCAGCCATGGCTGCAGCCGCGATAGGGATTGATCGAGCGGTCGAAACCGACGTCCGGGCTCTGGTTGCGGGCGATGATCGTCCGCGACTTCATTGGCTTCAGCTCGGTCTTCAGCTGCTTGGGCTCATCCTCCCCCTCCTCGGTCCAGCCGTCATCGAATGCTTCGCGCGCCTGCGACTCGAAACGCCCGGTTCGATTGGATTTCGCACCCCTTCYTCGGGGCGCCGGCTTTAATTTCGCTGCCTCGGCCATGGCGCGACTATGCGACGGTCGCGAGAACATAACAAGAACATACTTGCGACGACGTTCGTGCGCCAATCCGTCGCACACCGTCGGAGGGCGACATCAGGTTTTGGAAAGCCCATTCTCGCATCCTGCCCCTAGGGCAGCGCAGGGCTTTGCGCTGTCGAGCGCGAGGCGCCTGATGTCGGATCGAGTCTTTATCGTCGACGACGACCCCGTGGTTCGGCAGTTCGTCGAACTCGTCCTGACCCAGCAAGGCTACAAGACATCCTCCGCCGCGGCGTCGGAGACGGCCCTGCAGGTGCTAGGACGCGAGAGTTTCCATCTCGTCCTGCTGGATATCAACATGCCCGGCATGACTGGCCTCGATATCCTGCGCCTGATGCGGTCTCGCCCGAAGCGGCCGAAGATCCTGATGATGACCGCTCATCGCGATCCCCAAACGATCATGAAGGCCATGCAGCAAGGCGCCGACGGCTATCTGGCCAAGCCGTTCCAGCCCCTGGACCTGATCAAGCGCGTGGAGACGGTGCTGCGCGGACCGGTCCCACCGAAGCCGGCGCCCGCCAAGGCGGCCAGCGACGAGATCATCCTGGACTGAAGCCTTACTGCTTGCGCTTCTGGGCGTCGTTGGCCTGGAAGTCGCCTTTGCGCTTGGCGTCGTGCGCATGATGGACGTCGCCCTCGCCGCCGCCGCCGGAGACCTTGGCGTGTCGGCTGTAGCGGTCCGGGTCGTCGGGATCTTTCACGGTCGGGTCGGGCTTGGGCTTGTCGCGGTTCTCGTGGCTCGCGCCGGGACCGCCCCAGCGTTCGGTATTGTCGGTCGATTGGGCCATGGCTTCCTCCTGGCTTTGAGGAGTGAACCCCGCCTCGACCGGCCAAGTTCCGAAAGGCGCGACGGCGCTGGGCGTCGTCGCGCCCAGGGTCAAGCTTGCTTCTCGGCCGCCGCCTTCATGTTGGCCAGACCGGTCTCGAAGTCCTTGCCGATCATCTTGTCCATGTTGAAGAACAGACCCATCAGCTTGGAAATGTAGGGACTCTTGCCCTCCATCGTCCAAGTGACCCGGGTAGCCGCGCCTTCCGCCTCGAACACGAAGCGGCCGGTATTGCTGGCCTTGAACGGCTTGAGGAAGTCGAGCTTGAACACGACCTCGTGCGCCGGAACCACCTTCTGGATCTCCATGCGGCCCGCGCCGACCTTGTCGTTGCCCGACCAGGCATAGGCAGAACCGACGCCGGCGGCCGGCCCTTCATAGGTGCGGCTCATGCCTGGATCCATCTTCTCCCACGGCGACCAGGCGCCCCACTGATGAAAGTCCTGGACCATGCCGACCAGCCTTTCAGGCGGCGCGTTGATCACCGCGGCGCGTTTGACGACGAAGGTGTCCGGCCGCGTGGCGGCGAAGCCGAGCACCGCCACGATGGCGACGACGATGACGAGCAGTACGATCTTCAACATGAGCCCTCTCCCCTTGTGTCCTGTTCCTCTTATGCCTTGGGCGTCGTGGCCAGAGACCAGCGAACACCGAACTTGTCCTTCAGCTGACCGTAACGATCACCCCAGAACATCAACTCGATCGGCATGACGACCTCCAAGCCCTCCTTGATGGCCTGCTCCCACGCCGCGTCAACATCGGCCACCTGCAAGTGCAGAGTGTAGGCCTGCGGCTTTTCGGGGTTGAAGCCGTGCTCGGGGAAGAAGTCGCTGACCATCAGGTTGCCGCCGTTGATCTCCAGGTGGCAGTGGATCAGTCGACCGTCGTCGTCCTTGTAGGGCAAACGCAGCAGCTCGCGGGCGCCGAAGGCGCGCTGATAGAGGGCCGAAGCCTCGGCCGCGCCTTCCAGGTTGATATAGGCGATGACACCGGTCAGGGGCGGCGATTGGTCGGTCATGATGTTTTCCTTTGCGATCTCGACGCCGCCTGTCGCGGCCTCGAAGCAAGGACGGACGCGATGTCCGTTGTCCGACACTAGGACGAGGATTTTTTCGCGCCCGCTGACACGCGATCCAGGTACTGGCGGATGTTCGCCGCTTCGGCGGCGGTGTTGGCCAAGGAGATCGCGCGATCGAAGGCTTGGCGGGCGTCGGCCTGGCGACCGGCCTGCAACAGGAAGGCGCCCCGCGCGCCGTGGAAATGGAAATAGCCGTCGAGACGCGCACTCAGAGGCTCGATCATCTCGAGCGCCGCCTCAGGGCCGCGCACCTTGGCGACGGCCACAGCCCGGTTCAGGGTGACCACCGGCGACGGCTGCATCCTCTCCAGCACCGCGTAGAGTTGGTCGATCTCGACCCAGTCGGTGTCCTCGGGCTTCGCCGCGCGGGCGTGCAGGGCGGCGATGGCGGCTTGGACTTGGTAGGGCCCCGGCGCGCGCTTGAGCATGGCCTTGTCGATTAGGGCCAATCCCTCCCCGATCATCTTGCGATTCCAAAGGCTTCGATCCTGATCTTCGAGCAGAATCGCATTGCCGTCGGCGTCAAAGCGGGCGTCCGAGCGGGCGTGCTGGATCAGCAGCAGCGCGGTCAGCCCCATCATCTCCGGCTCGGCCGGGAACAGGCGCAGCAGCAGGCGGGCCAGGCGAATGGCTTCGTCGCACAGTCCGCCCCTGGCTTCGACTGCCTTGCCGCTGGCCGAATAGCCTTCGTTGAAGACCAGGTAGAGCATCGCCGCCACGGCCGCGAAACGTTCGGCCCGCTCGACCGGCCCGGGAGCTTCGAACGAGGCCTCACCGGCCCCGATCCTGGCCTTGGCGCGGGTGATCCGCTGTTCCATGGCCGCCTCGCTGACCAGGAAGGCGCGGGCGATCTCCCTCACGGAGAGTCCCGAGACGATCCGCAGGGCCAGGGCGATCTGCTGGGTGGCCGGCAGGTCCGGATGGCAGCAGATGAACAGCAATCGCAGGACGTCGTCGCGATAGTGCGAGCCGTCGAGGCGCTCGGCGGCTTCGGCCTCAGCGTCCTCGAGATCGGACAGCAGTTCCTCGGGCGGCAGGACGGTGTTGCGGCTGGACTTGCGCACCGCGTCGATGGCGGCGTTGCGGCCCACCATGATCAGCCAGGCCGTCGGATCGCGCGGCGGCCCGTTCTTGGGCCAAGCCTTTAGCGCGCGCAGGCAGGCGTCCTGGAACGCCTCCTCCGCCGCGTCCATTTCACGGAAATAGCGCAGCAGCGCCGCCATGGCCTGGGGCCGGGCGGCGGTGATCGCGCCTTCGATCCAAGCCAGGTCCGTCACGCGCCCACGGCTCCCCCCATGGCGCCCGAAGTGGCTCCCGGCTGGAACAGCGCGATCGGACGGATCTCGTAGGAACCACCGGGATTGGCCTTGCCCAGGTCCTTGGCGATCTCCAGCGCACCGTCCAGCGAATCGCAGTCGACGACGTAGAAGCCCAGCAGCTGTTCCTTGGTTTCGGCGAACGGACCATCCAGCACCAGCGCCGGCTCGCGGTCCTTGCGCAGGGTCGTGGCGGCCGTGGTCGGCATAAGACGGGCGACGGGCCCCAGCCGGCCCTCGCGGCTCAGGCGTTCCTGCACCGTCATCAGCTTTTGCATCACGCCGTCCTCGTGCTCCTTGGACCAGGCGCAGATGACGTCTTCTTGGTTGTAGCAAAGTATGGCGTAAAGCATGGGCGATCCTCTTCTCCCGTTCCCAAGGACGGCGGACTATGCCCGCTTCCGACAGGGGCCCGAAGATTTTTCCGGATCAGCGGACGAGCGCGCGAAGCCGGCGGCGGACCGGCTCGTCATAGAGCTTCAAGACGCCCCAAGCGCCCAGCACGATGACCACCATCGAGGTGAGGGCGAAGGTCCAGGGATAGCCCTGGCCGCCAAATGCCTTGTAGAGCCTCAGCATCAGCTCCCAGCCAACCCAGTGCAGGATGTACAGCGGATAGGAAATCGCTCCGCTGACTCGGCAGGCCTTCCCCAGGACGCCGTCGGGATCACGTCGGCCGGCCAGCACGATCAGCGGGAAGATCAGGCTGACGCAGGCGAAATCATAGAGCCAATTCAAGGGCGTCCACGGGAAACTCAACACTGCCGCCAACACGACGGCCAGCATCCAGACCGGGACCGTCGCGGTGATATAGGGCTGGATCCGGTAGCAGCCGAAGCCCAGCAGGAACGGCAGTGCCGTACGCAACAGGCCGATCCAGAAGGTGGCGCGGTCCCAGCCCGTCTGCACCCCGCCCATGCCGTGGCTGATGAAGGCCATGGCGCAGCCGAACGCCACGACCAGCAATACGTGGCCCATGACGTTGATCCGGCGCAGCGGGAACCACAGGGCGCTGGCGGCCAGTTCGAGGAACAGCGACCAACTGGGCGGGTTCAGGGGAAAGAGCGGCGAGAACATCGCCGCGTCCGGCCACACCCTGGGGATCATCAACAGGCCCAGGGCGATCCAGCCCGGCAGCCGCTCCCGATGCTCGATCGTCACGGCCGCGCCGGCCAACATGGTGATGGCGATCAGGGGCCAGAGGCGGATCAGGCGCGCGCGCATATAGCCCGGCCAGCCGATCTCGCGACGACCGTAGGCATGGGCCAGGACAAAACCCGACAGGCAGAAGAAGAAGTCGACGGCTAGATAGCCGTGCGCCGCCAGCCAAGGCCGGCCGGTCCAGCCCCCTATATGGTAGAGCATGACGGCGAGCGCCGCGACGCCGCGCAGGCCGTCCAGCGCCTCGTACCGTCGTCCCGCGTCCTGCTTCCGCAAGCTCGTTTCCCCCGCTCCCCGTCCTTGCTTGCCAAGGCGGAGCGGCCGACGCAACTCAGGTCTTCGGTTTCTCCAGCAGCAGCGCCTTGGTCAGGAAGGCCCGATCCTCGCCGATCAGCCGCAGGCCGGCCTCGGCGAACAAGGCCGGCAGGTCGGTGTCGGCATAGGTTCCGTAGTACGGCTCATGGAAATAGACCGGGAAAGCCTCCAGCAGCCGGGCCAAGTCGGGCGTGTCGACTGGCTGGATCGAGTCGACGAAGACCAGCACGCCGCCGGGCTTCAACACCCGCGCCAGGCTGGCCGCGACGACGGGGCGCACGCGCGGCGGCAGCTCGTGGAAGAGATAGACGCAAGTCACCGCATCCAAAGAAGAATCCGCGAACGGCAGCGCTTCTGCATTGGCCTGGATGCCGCCGACGCCGGCGCGCCTGAGGGCCTCCGCCAGATAAGCCTCGGAGAGGTCTAGGCCCGCGATGGCGGCGCGGGGAAAGGCCGTCTTCAAGTCCTTGAGGAACGCGCCCGAGCCGCAGGCCGCGTCGAGGATCTTCGCGTCGCGGTGATCACGGCCGCGCCAGTGCCGGGCCAGCAATGACAGCCCCCGCCGCCGCATGGCCCCGGCCGTGCCGGAGAACAGCGCCTCGACCTGGGCGTCGTAGCGCCGGGCGCTCTCGGCCGTGAACCAGCCGCCCGATTGATAGTGGAAGTTCTGGCGATAATAGGTTGGGTAAGCTTGACTATTGACCTCGTCACGCACCTCGACACCGTCACCGCGTCGGCGGCGTCGGTCGACCTCGAAGGCGTCGGCGATGAAGTCGGCGGCCTCGCGCAGGGCGACCGAGGGGCGGACCGGCCCGTCATCGGCGGCGGGATAGAGGCCGGCGGCGACGTCGCGGGCGTCCTTCTCGAAGGCCTCGAGATAGGCTTGGCGCAGGCTGGCCTTGACGGTCGGTCCAGCCTTGGGCGCGAAACGCCGGGTCTGCTCGCCCTTCGTCGGCTGGGTCAGGGACCGGGCGAGGCTTCCGGTGGCCGTCCACCAGGCCGCCTTGACCGCGGCCCTGGCGCGCTGGCTTGCGGCGTCGACCGCGAAGGCCCCTCGCACGCGACGCTCGTCCACCTTGAGCTCATCCATGCTGGCCTCAGCGCGAGAACACTCCGACCAGTTCAATATGGGGCGACCAGACGAACTGGTCCACCGGTAGAACCTTTTCCAGGCGGAAGCCGGCGTCGACCAGGACACGGGCGTCCTTGGCGAAGGTCGCCGGATTACACGACACGCTGATCACCTTGGCGACCTTCGAACGGGCCACCTCCACGGTCTGTTCGGCCGCCCCGGCGCGCGGCGGGTCGATGACCACGACATCGGTCTTGGCCAGCTCCGTCGTCAGCACTGGACGGCGGACCAGGTCACGGGCCTCGGCGGTGATCGGCTTGAGGCCCGATATCGAACCGAGGGCAACCTTCAAGGCGGCCACCGCCGGCGCGGCGCTGTCGGCGGCGTAAACGGCGCCAATCTCGGCCAGGCGGAAGGTGAAGGTGCCAACGCCGCAATAGAGGTCGGCGATGCGGCCGGCCCCTTGGGCTTCCGCGACCGCGAAATCGACCATGGCCCGCTCGGCGGCCGGCACGGCTTGCAGGAAGCTCCCGGCCGGCAGGGCGACCACAGCGGGTCCCAGTTTCACCCGCGGCTGGCGAGCGCCGTAGACGGTCTCGCCCGCCAGGGTCACCCGCGCGAAGTCACCCTCGCCCGCCGCCATGGCCGCGCGCATTCGGGCGTCGGCGGACAAGCCGCCGCTCTTGCGCTCGACGCCGGTGACATCGATGTCCAGGCCCGTGGCCGTCAAAGTGACGTGCAGGGTCGGGGCCGACTTCGGATGTTCCAGGAACGGCTCGGCCAGGCGCGACAGCGCCGGCAGGGCCGCGACGATGCGCGGATCGGTGACCGGGCATTCCTCGATCGGCACCAGGTTCCAGGAGCGGCGCTCCTTGAAGCCCAACGCGGCCCCGCCCTTCACCTTGCGGGCATGCAGGGCCACTCGGCGGCGCGAGGCTGGCGGGGCGGCGAAGGTCGGCAGGATCTCGGTTTCCAGGCCTTCCATCGACAGCTGAATGCGAACCTGCTCGGCCTTCCAGGCGCGATAGGGCTCGGCAGCCCAGTGCTGCAAGGCGCAGCCGCCGCAGGCGCCGAAGTGCCGGCAGGGCGGCGTGACGCGGTCGGCGCTGGCTTTGAGGATCTCGGAGATCTCGCCGCGTGCGCCGTCCATCTGCGCGAGGATGGTCTCGCCAGGCAGGCTCAGGGGCACGAAGGCCGGCTTGCCGTCGCCGGTGCGCGCGAGACCGTCGCCCTGGGCGCCGACGGCGTTGATCATCATTTCTTGCATTTGCCGTCCATACCCCAAAAACGGGGCTTGAGCGCGGGCCGTGAATGATTTTCCGTGCGGGTGAACAAAGCTGAATAGTCCGGTCAGGCGCCGTTCATGTTCGCCGCGCCATTCCTATATCAACGGACGGACTTGGGCGGTCGGCGCGGACGCGGCGGACGCCCACAAAAAGACAAGCTCTCTCATGACCATCTCTCTCAAGACCGCGACCGCCTCAACGAGCAGGACTCCGATGATCAAGACCGTTCTGGGCGTTACCGCCGCCCTCGTCTGCGGCGTGCTGACGCCGACCCTGGCCTCGGCCCAGGCCTATGGCTCGTCGAGCTATGGCAGCGGCGCCTACGACAACCGGGGTTACTACTACGACCCGTGTCAGCGCTCGACGACCAACCGCACCACGGGCGGCGGTCTGGCCGGCGCTGGTATCGGCATGGCGCTGGGCAGCGGCATCGCCGCGCGCGGCCACCGCACCGACGGCGCGGTCCTGGGCGGCGTGCTTGGCGCGGTGGTCGGGTCCATGGCCGGCAAGAGCTCGGCCGCCTGCCGTCCTGGCCAGGCTCCGCCGCCGCCTCCCCCGCCGCCGGCCGCCTACAATGGCTCCTACGAGGATCCGGCCTATCGTTCGGGATCGTACGAGGACGCTCGCCGTGACGCCGACCGCGACAGCTACTACGAGCGCAGCTACGAGCGCCGCGAAGGCTATCGCGTCAGCGACCGCAGTGGTCAGGCCGACGTCAACGGCTGCACCCTGGCCGAAAGCCCGATCTACCTGCCGGACGGCCGCACCCAGAAGCGCTTCGTGCGCGTTTGCCCGGACGCCAACGGCAAGTACCAGGTCGTCGACTAAGTCCGACCGACGTCTTGTGGAAGACCATCGGCCGCCCTCCGGGGCGGCCGATTTCGTTTAGCGCTTGGTCGCCCAGACCAAACGCTCGACCTGGCCCTCGCCGCCCGTGATCGGGCTTTCGGCCAAGCCCTTCACCGACCAGCCGGACGCTTCCAGGAAGTCGACGACCTCGCGCTCGACACGGGCGATGGTCTCGGGATCCTTGACGAGGCCGCCCTTGCCGACATTGCCCCGGCCCGCCTCGAACTGCGGCTTGATCAGCGCCACCAGATCCGCGCCGGCTTGCGCCAAACCCAGCGCGGCCGGCAAGGCCTTGATCATCGAGATGAAGCTGACGTCGCTGACCACCAAGGCCGGCGGCGTCGAGATCAAGCTTGCATCCAGCGCCCGGGCGTCGACGCCCGACAGCTCGACAACGCGCGGGTCGCCCCTGAGCTTGGCATGCAGCTGCTCACGCCCGACATCGACCGCGAACACCTGGATCGCGCCCCGCGAGAGCATCACCTCGGTGAACCCGCCGGTCGAGGCGCCAACGTCGATGGCGACGCGCCCCTCCACGGTGATCGGCCAGAGATCCAGCGCATGGACCAGCTTCAGCGCCCCGCGTCCCACCCAGGGATGGGCGGCCTCGGCGACGATCTCGACGTCCTTCTCGACCGTTTCGGCCGGCTTGAGGATCACCTTGCCTGCGACCGACACCAGCCCCGCCTCCACGGCCGCGCGCGCCTTGGACCGGCTATCGAAGACGCCTCGCTCGACGAGCAACTGATCGATGCGCTTGCGGGCCATGCGGCCTCCTGAAAACTCTGGGTTCGCCGTTTAGCACGGGCTTGCGGCCAAGGTCTCTTCGGGATCAACTGAACAGTGATCACCGGCGCATCAGACGCCGGTCCGTCGGGAGGGAACTCAATGCGTTTTAGCCGCCGCGGCCTGATGGCCGCCACCGCCGCGATCGCGGCCGCGCCTTCGGCCTTCGCCAAACCCGGGACGTCTTCCGCGCCAGCGCCGTGGACGCCCGACGCCACAGAGATCGCCGGCCGCATCCGCCGCAAGGAGATCAGCGCCGCCGAGGCGGTCGAGGACGCCATCCGCAAGGCCGAGGCGCTGCAGCCCCAGGTCCAGGCCCTGGTCGATTCCGATTTCGACCGCGCGCTGGCCAAGGCCAAGAGCGGCCAAGTCTCCGGTCCGTTCGCAGGCGTACCGTTCCTGGTCAAGGACCTGGACCCCTACAAGGGCGTGCCCACCCGCTACGGCACGCGCGCCAGCCTGGGGGCCGGACCCGAGAAGGAACAGACCGCCTATATCGACGCCTTCGACGCGGCGGGCTTCGTGACGATCGGCAAGTCGGCGACGCCGGAATACGGCTTCCTGCCCACGACCGAGCCGACGGGCTTTTTGCCCACACGCAATCCGTGGAACATCAAGCACTCGTCGGGCGGTTCGTCCGGCGGGGCGGCGGCGGCCGTCGCCTCCGGCATCGTGCCGATCGCCCACGCCAGCGACGGCGGCGGCTCGATCCGCATCCCGTCGTCGAACTGCGGCCTGTTCGGCCTGAAGCCCTCGCGCGGGCGGATGATCGAGAACCGGCCCAGCAGCCGAGGCATCGACCTGTCGGTCTCGCACTGCGTGGCCCACAGCGTCCGCGACTCGGCCGCGCTGTTCGCCGCCACCGAGCGCACCGATGCCGGCGCGCCCTTCAAGCCGATCGGGGTGGTCACCGCTCCTCTGAAGCGAAAGCTGAAGATCGGCCTGGTCATGAACACCGGCACCGGCCTGACGCCCCATCCGGAGGTGCAGGCCGCCGTCAACAATGCCGCCAAGCTGCTGAAGGACCTCGGCCACAAGGTCGAGCCCACCGCCTGGCCGATGGACGGCGCCCAGTTCGGTCAGGACTTCACCGTGCTGTGGGCCAGCGGCGCGGCCGAGCTGGTCGCTGGGATCGGCAAGGCCATGGGCCGCAAGCCCGATACGAGCGTGCTGGAGCCGTTCAGCCTCGGCATGGCCGAGCTGGTCGGCAAGCTGCCGCAAGGCGCCCTGCCCGCCGCCCTGCAGCGCCTGAACGCCACCATCGGGACCTATGACGCCTGGCTCTCCAAGTACGACGTCATCCTCTCGCCGGTGCTGGGCATGCCGCCGGTCGAGCTGGGCTATGTCGCCGGCTGGGTCCCGTTCGAGGAGCTGCAAGCCCGCCTGATGGCCTATGTCGGCTACACCCCGGTGCAGAACGTCGCCGGCGCGCCGGCCATGAGCGTGCCGCTGCACTGGACGGCGGACGGCCTGCCGGTCGGCGTCCAGATCGCCGGCCGCTCAGGTGGCGAAGCCACGCTGCTGGCTCTGGCCTATCAGCTTGAGGACGCCCAGCCGTGGGCGCACAGGAAGCCGCCGGTCAGCGCGTAATCGCCAACATTGTCATCCCGGGCGTAGCGCAGCGAAGACCCGGGACCGCAACAAACTCAGAGCTTCCGGCGGTCCCGGCTCGGCGCGCTTCGCGCTTGGCCGGGATGACAGCTTTTACGGCCTAACCCTCGACGAACACCTTCTTGAGCTCGTTCTTCATGATCTTGCCGTTGGCGTTGCGCGGCAGGGTCTCGTGCCAGAACACCACCTTCACCGGCACCTTGAAGGCCGCCAAACGGTCGGCGACGAAGGCGCGCAGTTCGGCCTCGGTGGCTTCGGCGCCCGGCTTCAAGGTCACCACCGCCGCCGGCTCCTCGCCCAGGGTCTTGTGATCGATGCCGACCAGGGCCGCGTCCATCACCGCCGGATGGTCGTACAGGCAGTTCTCGACCTCGATGCAGTAGATGTTCTCGCCGCCGCGGATCAGCATGTCCTTGGCGCGGTCGATGATGAAACAGAAGCCCTCGGCGTCGAGGCGCGCCAGGTCGCCCGTGCGCACCCAGCCGTCGATGAAGGTCTGGGCCGTGGCCTCGGGCTTGTTCCAGTAGCCGCGCACCACCTGCGGGCCCTTGCACCACAGCTCGCCGACCTCACCGATCGGCAGCTCGCGATACGGCGCCTCGACGGTCATAATCTTGAGGTCCGTGACCGGCACGGCAGGACCGCAGCTGTCGGGACGGTTCTCGTAGTCCTCGGCCGAGTTGGAGGTGGCCGTGGCCGAGGTCTCGGTCATGCCCCAGCCGTTGCCCGGTGAAGCCTTGGGCCAGATCTCCTTGATCTTGCGCACCAGCTCCGGCGCCGACGGCGCGCCGCCATAGGCCACGGCCTCGATCGACGACAGGTCGTACTTCTCGCGATTGGGATGCTCGATGATCTGCCAGGCGATGGTCGGCACCCCGCCCATCTGGGTCAGGCGCTCATCCTGGATCAACTGCATGGCCTTGTCGGGATCCCACTTGCGGATCATCGCCAGCTTGGCCCCGGCGAACAGCGATGGGTTCAGCACCGCGAAGCAGCCCGTGGCGTGGAAGAAGGGCACCGAGATCAGCGAGCCCTTCTGCGGCAGGCTGGGGTCGGGCTGGGGCGGCGCCTCGCCGCGGCGCAGGAAGCTGCGCGCTCCCGCGGCGGCGGCGGCGAAGATGTTGCTGTTGACGTTGCGGTGCGTGCCGATCGCGCCCTTGGGCTTSCCSGTGGTGCCCGAGGTGTAGAWGATCGTCGCGTCGTCGTCCGGGCCGATCGGCACGGTCGGCATCGGCTTCTCGTCCAGCTTGATCCAGTCGTTCGGGCAGCCGATCACGCCCTCCAGCCGCTTCACGTACGGGTGGGCGATCTCCTCCTTGGCGCGGCTGACATAGACCCGTTCCAGCGCCGGGCAATTGTCGAAATGCTCGGCCAGACGCTCGAAGCGTTCGACGTCGACAATGGCCAGCCGCGCCTCGGAATCGACCAGGCCGTATTCCAGCTCCGCGCCTGTCCACCAGGCGTTCAGCGGCGTGACGATCGCGCCCAGCGACAGGGCCGCGTAGAAGGCCACCGGCCATTCGGGCAGGTTGCGCATGACGATCGCTACGCGATCACCTTTTTGGAGGCCGAAGGCCTCCAGCTCGGCGGCCATGACGGTCACGGCGCGATAGAAGGCCTCGAAGCTGACGCGCTCGTCCTCGTGGACCAGGAAGATCTTCTCGCCATGGGCGCGGCCGACCAGAACGGTGTCGCGCAGGGTCGGCGGAGCGTTCTTCCAGGTCCGAGTCTTCACGCCCCGGATCTCGACCTCTTCCATCTCGCCGGGCGTGCCGGGCGCGGTGATCAGCGCATAGGCTTGCTGCACGGACATCGCCGGCCACGGCGCGGGCTTGGAGGCGGCCTGGGTCATGTTTTTACTCTCCCGGTATGGTGTCGCGCCTTGTTGAGCGAGCGCGTTCGTTGAAGACAGAGCACAGCCCGAAGCTGGATGCAAACGTACGTTTGATCCAAAGAGAACATTGATAACCTAGGCGCCCACGCGGGCGGTTCACCCCAGGTCATCACACCCCGGACTAGGCAAGGCCTTGCGCTCCCGCTTGGCGACCTCACATGCCCTGACAAGGCGTAGAGTCGCCGCGATTCGAGGGAAGAGGTTCCGATGCGTGTCCTGCTCACTGGCTTGGCGGCCGCCGCCAGCCTGGCCTTGGCCGTCCCGAGCGCGACCGCCGCCGCGCCGCGCCTCCCCGTCGCCGCCCAGGCGCCTGACGCGGCCCTGAAGGCGCGGATCGACGGTGTGCTCGACCGCGCCATCGCTGAGCAGCGCCTCGTCGGCGTCGTCGTGTTGGTCGCCCGGGACGGCAAGCTGGTCTATCACCGCGCCGCCGGCCTGGCCGATCGCGAGGCCAATCGGCCGATGACCGAGGACGCCGTCTTCCGCTTCTCGTCCGTGACCAAGCCGTTCGTCAGCGTCGCCCTGATGCGCCTGGTCGAACAGGGCAAGATCAAGCTCGACGCGCCGGTGACCACCTATCTGCCGGATTTCAAGCCGAAGCTGGCCGACGGGACCACGCCGGTCATCACCATCGGCCAGCTCCTGGACCACACCGCCGGCCTGACCTACGGCCTCGCGGAAGGCCCTTCGCACCCGTACCACACGCTGGGCGTCTCGGACGGCATCGACCTGTCCGGCCTTAGCCTCGACGAGAACGTCCGTCGCATCGGTCAAGCGCCCCTGGCCTTCACGCCGGGCTCGGCTTGGCGCTACTCCGTCGCCATCGACGTGCTGGGCGACGTGATCGAGAAGGCGGCCGGCAAGCCCTTGCCCGAGGTCGTCGCCGAGACCGTGACCCTGCCGCTGGGCCTGAAGGACACCGGCTTCCTGGCCAAGGCCCCTGCCCGCCTGGCCACGCCCTACGCCAACGCCCAACCCGCGCCAGTCAAGATCACCGACAATCAGGACGTCCCGCTCGGCCCGACCGCCGTCCGCTTCGCCCCCAGCCGCGCGACGCATCCGGAAGAGTTTCCGTCGGGCGGGGCCGGCATGGTCGGCACGGCCGGCGACGTGCTGACCTTCCTGGAGACGATCCGCAAGGGCGGCGCGCCGATCCTGAAAGCCTCGACCGTCGCGGAGATGATGAAGGACCACACCGGCCCACAGGCGGCCACCCAGGGACCGGGCTGGGGCTTCGGCTATGGCTGGGCGGTGCTGGACGATCCGGCGGTCGCCAAGACCCCGCAGGCGGCCGGCACGCTCGCCTGGGGCGGCGTCTACGGCCACAACTGGTTCGTCGACAAGAAGAACGGCCTGACCGTGGTGCTGATGTCCAACACCGCCTTCGAGGGCATGAACGGCCAGGTGACGCGCGAACTGCGGGACGCGGTGTACGGGCGATAGCGCCATGGCATGCGTCCTCGGCTTCACGCGGCTTCAAAGCGGGGCCCTGGCCCCCTCCGCGCCTGCGGCGCTCCTCCCCCGAAGGGGGAAGAAGGAAACGCGATTCTTCCGCCCCCTCCGGGGGCGGACGGCCGCGAAGCGGCCAGGTGGGGGCAAGTGACGTCGGCTTCACGCGGCGATCCGCTGAAGTGTGCTGGGGAGGCGACGGAGCGGCCGGGCGAACCCGGAGACCGTGATGGTTTGTATGTTTCGGCTCGCTTACCGCTCCGCCAGGCTGTTCTCTGCCGTGAGGACGGCGGGCGTGAGCGTTGTCTGCTCGGGCCTCCGTTACCCCCGGACGGGCGTGGACCAACTGGATCGGCTACTCCGTCTCCAGCTCGGCGATCCACGATAGGCGGTTTTGGATCGATCACCGCCCTGTCGCTCCGCTGACGATTTGATCCCGGACGACCTCGCCACTCGCACGCGCTCCTAAAGAGTAAGCCGCGCGACCTGACGCCACCGTCGGGAACCGCCAGCGGCCCCGCTCAACCTATCCCCATCGCCGCTTCGGGCCGGATCCAAGCGCCCTCCCCTTGCGACGGGGACAGGATTGATTGTGCGGCGGGTTTGAACGCGGATCATTCAGACGCGCGTAAAAGTGAGAAGCGGTTGATTTCGTTGGCTTCGGTTTCGCGAACGCCGGGGACACAGCGCCGCCAATCCCCGTACTATCTGCCGAATCCCTCTCTCTGAGAGAGGGATTGTGGCGCGCCCTACCCCTCGGCCTCGCCCTTCTTCCGCTTGCCGGACTTGACGATCACCTTGTCGATCCGCGAGCCGTCCATGTCGACGATCTCCAGGTCGAACGCGCCGATCTCGACGTGTTCGCCCTCGACGGGGATGCGGCCCAGGCGGTCGAGGATCAGGCCGGCGACGGTGTGATAGCCGCCGTCGGCCACGAAGTTCTCGCCGAGGTGATCGTTCAGTTCCTGGATGTCGAGGCGGGCGTCGATCAGCCAGCTGCCGTCGTCGCGGCGCAGGATGCGCTTTTCGTCGTCGTCGTGGTCCTCGGGGAAATCGCCGGCGATCATCTCCAGCAGGTCCAGCGGCGTGATCGCGCCCTGCAGCGAGCCGAACTCATCGACGACCAGGGCCATGTGCAGGCTGGTCAGCTTGAAGACCCCCAGGGCCTTCAGCAGCGACATCGTCTCCGGGATGGCGACCGGCTGCTGGACGTGGGCCTTGAGGTCGAAGGGCTCGCTGCTCAGGCAGGCGTCCAGCAGATCCTTCTTCAGGACGACGCCGATGTCGCCGTCGAGGTCGTCCTCGGTGGCCACCAGGATGCGCGAGTGGGCGCTGGCGCGGATCTCACTGAGCACCGTCTCGGGCGAGTCGGCCAACGAGACCCAGAACAGGTCGCGGCGCGGGGTCATGGCCACGCGGACGGGACGATCGCCCAGGCGTAGCACCTCGTTGATCATCGCCCGCTCCTCGGGCTCGATCAGGCCGGCGTCGGCGCCCTCGGCCAGGACCGCCTCCATCTCTTCGGTGGTCACGCCGTTGTTGCGCTCGTCGCGCACGCCCATCAGCTTCAACACGAAGGCGGTCGAGACGGTCAGCAGGGTCACGAACGGGCGCAGCACCATGGCGACCACGGCCAGGAACGGCGACATGCGGCGGGCGATGACGTCCGGGAAGATCAGGGCCAGGCGCTTGGGCACCAGCTCGCCCAGGATCACCGAGACATAGGTCAGGCCGATGACCACGATCGTCGTGGCGATGCCTTCCGAATATTTGGCGATCGGCGGGAAGCGTTCCAGCCACTTGTCCAGGGCGCCGGCGATGGTCGCCTGGCCATAGGCGCCGGCGAAGATGCCGATCAGGGTGATGCCGACCTGGACGGCCGACAGGAACCGTGTCGGGTGCTCGGCCATCTCCAGGGCCAGCCGGGCGCCGCGGTCGCCGCGGTCGGCGAAGCCTTGCAGGCGCGCCTTGCGGGCCGATACGACGGCCAGTTCGGACATGGAGAAGACCCCGTTCAGCAGAACGAGGAGGAAGACGACGGCGAGCGCGACGAGGATCATGGCCCTTGGGGGTCGGGGACGCGTCGCCGGACGGCGCCGCGGCGCGGGCGTGGGGGAGGCCCGGCCGAGCCACTATACAAAGAAAAACGCCGCGGCCCATAGGACCGCGGCGCTGATCTTAGGCTGTGGTCGCTGATTAGGCGGCCGGACGGCTCATGGTGGCCTTGCTGTTCACGACGCCCTTCTGGGCGTCATGCTGGCCGGGGGGCAGCGGGATCAGGCCGCGGCCCTGCAGGTAGCCGCCACGGCCGGTCGCGGCGTCCGAGGTGAACTCCTTCAGGAACTCTTCCAGGCCCGGCGTGACGCCGATATTGGCCTTCTTGACGTAGATGTAGAGCGAACGCGACAGCGGGTACGAGCCGTCCGAGATCGTCTGCGGCGACGGGCGCACGCCGTTGACGCTGGCGCCCTTCACCTTGTCCATGTTCTCTTCCAGGAACGACCAGCCGAAGACGCCCAGCGCACCAGGGGTCTTGGTCAGGGTGCCGACGATGGCGTTGTCGTTCTCACCAGCGTCGATCCAGCCGTCGCCGCGCAGCGGGTCGACCAGGCCCTTGAACTTCTTCTCGTTGTCCGAGCGGATGGCGTCCAGGGTCGGGAACTTGCGGGCGCCGGCCTCGATGGCCAGTTCGACGAAGGCGTCGCGGGTGCCCGACGTGGGCGGCGGGCCATAGACCTGGATGCGGTTGCCCGGCAGGCCGCCGGCCACGTCGTCCCAGTTCTTGTTCGGGTTGGCGATGAATTGGCCGCCCTTCAGGACCGTCTTCGAGAGACCCATGTAGAGGTTCTCGGTCTTGAAGTTGTAGTCGGCGCCGTCCTTGTCGGTGGCGACGACGATGCCGTCGAAGCCGATCTTGATCTGGATGATGTCCTTGATGCCCTTCGACGCGCAGGCGTCGAACTCGGCCTTCTTCATCGGACGCGAGGCGTTGGCGATGTCGGGGAAGCCTTCGCCGTTACCCGAGCAGAACAGCTTGATGCCGCCGCCGGTGCCGAGGCTTTCGACCTTCGGGGCCTTCTTGCCGGACTTCTTGGCGAAGTTTTCGGCGACGCGGGTCGAGAACGGGAACACGGTCGAGGAGCCGGCGGCCCAGACATAGTCGCGGGCGGCGTAGGCGGGGGCGGCGGCCAGGCCCGACAGGGCGACGGCGGCGGCCGCGCAGGACAGAAGCTTCTTCATGGCGAACTCCGGAGGAGACGGATGTTGGGGAGCGGGCGGACCGGAAGCGGCCCGCCCGGGAACGCGGCGTGACTTAGAAGTCGAGCTGAGCGCGCAGCTGGAACTGCTTGACGTCGTAGTCCTGGTTCAGGCCGACGTTGTCGGACTTGCCGTCCGTGTAGTTGGCCTGGAAGCGGACATACGAGGTCGGGTAGTAGTTCACGCCCAGGGTCCAGCCCGTGTACTTGCCGGCCTGCGAGGTAGCCGGTTTGACCTTCAGGGTGTCGTAGGCGTCGCCCAGGTCGGCGTAGTCGTAGCGTACGGCCAGCTCCAGGCCGCCCATGCCGCCGGCCGTGACCGGGTTCAGGATCTTCGGACGCTTCACTTCGCCGGCGACCGGGTCGTAGTTGCGCATCTCGCCGGTCGGCCAGAAGCTGACGAAGGCGTAGCCGACCTTGACCTTCGGGTCGCCGCCGACCGCCGCGCCGCCCAGGCGGGTGATGTCGATGTTCGAGTACTCGCCTTGGACCGAGAACGGGCCGTGGATGTACATGCCTTCGGCGGCCAGGGTCTTGTCGCGGTTGCCGATGCCGCCGGTGGTGTAGAAGGTCGTGCCGTTGGTGTAGGCGGTGTTGGTGCGGCCGCTATAGGCGAAGGCGCCTTCGTCGCCGCGGTTGCGGTAGCGGTACGACAGGGCGACGTGCAGCTTGTCGGTGTCGGTGTTGACCGGAGCCCAGTGGCCGCGGGCGGTGACGCCGAAGCGTTCCTTGGAGTCGGCGCCGGCGTTGGCGACGTCGGCGGTGTTGATGCTGTTGCCCTGCACGGCCAGCGTCGCCGAGTAGTTGAAGCCCTGGTACTTGGCCACGGCGCTGAGCAGGTAGCTGTCGACGCCGAAGTCACCGTACGGACCGCGGTCCATGAAGGTGACGAAGCGGGTCGAGGTCAGGTTTTCCAGGCCGGCGGCCTTGATGTTGCCGACCAGCAGCGAGACCTGTTCGTTCGGCTTGTACTCGATGACCACGTCGTCCCACGAGGCCGCGCCGCCGTTCACCCAGCCGCCTTCGGCCTTGTAGGCGAAGTAGTTGTTTAGCTTGCCCTCGACGCCCAGGAACACCTGGCGGCCGCGCCAGTTGCTGGTCTTGAAGTCGCCGCCGGGACCGGCGCGCTCGACGTCCTGGTTGACGTAGTCCACCAGGATCCGGCCCCGGAACTTGAACATCACGTCGTCATTCGAGAACTGCGGAGCGCCGCTCCACTTGTAGCTCATGTCCTGGGCTTGGGCGGCGACGCCCAGGCCGAGCGCGAGCGCGACGCCCAGCGCCGAACCGGCCACTAGCGAGGTCTTGGTGCTCATTTCAGATATCCCCTTGAAAGGCGCCCCCTGTCCTCTCGCCCATCGTGAGCGGGATCAGGTTGATGGCGGGCTTAACGGGGGGGCGTGACGGTTCCGCCACCGATTTGTGACAGCCCGACGACAAGCGTTTTCAAGGTGTTAAGCTGTGTCGTTCCGGCAACAAGGCGACGCCGGGGCAGATCGCGAAATATCCGTTCACCGACGGTGCGTGCATAGAAAATGTCATCCCGGACAAGCGCGTAGCGCGCCGATCCGGGACCGCCGGAAACGCTGAGCCTGTTGCGGTCCCGGCTCTTCGCTTCGCTACGGCTGGGATGACAGTTCTAAATTGACGTTACAGCAGGCGGGTGCGGATGATCTGCGACAGCAGGTCGATCAGCGACACGGCGACCACGATGACCAGCACGATGCAGCCGGTCTGGTCGTATTGGAACGCGTTGACGGAATCGAGCAGCACCTGGCCGACCCCGCCGGCCCCGATCAGCCCCAGCACGGTGGCCGAGCGGCTCGACGATTCGAAGCGGTAGAGGGCGTAGCTGGTCCACAGCGGCGCGACCTGCGGGATCACGCCCCAGACCACTTCCTGCAGCTTGCCCGCGCCGGTGGCGCGCACGCCCTCGACGGGGCCCTTGTCGATCGACTCGACCGCCTCGGCGAACAGCTTGGCCAGCACGCCGCCGGTGTTGAACATCAGGGCCATGACGCCGGCGAACGGGCCCAGGCCCACGGCGGTGATGAAGATCAGCGCCACGACCAGGTCGGGGATCGAGCGGATCAGGTCCAGCACGCGGCGCACCGGCTGCTGGATCCAGAATGGCGTGATGTTGCGCGCGCCCAGCAGGCCCAGCGGGATGGCGACGATGATGGCCAGGGCCGTGCCCCACAGCGCCATCTGGATCGTCTGCCACATCTTGCCGACATACAGCGCCCAGTCGGCGGCCATGAACGCCTTGGGATCGGTGAACGGCGAGAAGAAGCCGCGCGCGAACTCCCGCATCCGTCCCGCCTCGGTGAACAGCTGCGGGAACTTGTCGATCTCGGCCGGCTTGAAGCTGACGATCAGCAGCATGGCCACGCCGCCCCAGATCAGGGCGTCGAAGGCCAGCGCCGTGGTCGAGCGCTTGGGGGGCGCCAGCGAGGGCGCGGCCGGAAGGGTCTCGCTCATGAAACGGCTCAGTTGGCGGCGGGAACGGCGGGCGCGACGAGGCCGGCCTTGCCCTCGGCGGCCAGGCGCTCGGTTTTGATCCCGTCGAGAGCCTTCTGGGCCGCGGCGATCTTGGCCTGGTCGCCGGTCTCGCGGGCCAGGCCCAGAGTCTCCAGCGCTTCCATCTCGCGCACCACCAGCAGGTGGCTGTCGTCGGCCGGCTTGAAGCCGCCCATCGACAGCTTGGCCAGGTTGGCGCGCTGGGTGGCCGCCTCGGGCGTGTCGCCCTGGCCGTAGGTCAGGAAGAACTGGCGCAGCTTTTCCTTGATGGCCGGGTCGAGGTCCTTGCGCCAGACGATCGGGTCTTCCGGCAGGGTCGGCGATTCCCAGATCACCTTGACCCTGCCGGTCTTGTTGTCCGAGCGCGCCGCGTTCAGGCGCAGGGCCGTGGTGTTATTGGTCGAGGCGTCCAGCTTGTGGTTGGCCACCGCCGCCAGGTTGGCGTCATGGCTGGCGCTAAGCACGGTCTTGAAGCAGTTCTCGGGCTTCTTGCCGGCCGGGATGAAGACATAGGTCATCGGAGCCAGGGTGCCCGAGGTCGACTTCTTGTCGCCGATGCCGAAGTTCAGGGTCTTGTCGCACTTCAGCAGGCCTTCCAGGGTCAGCTTGCTGTCGGCCGGGACGATGATCACCGACTTGTAGCCGTCGGTGCCGGACGGGTCGAACGTGCGGGCGAACACCTCGCCGCCCGAGCGGCGCACGGCCTCCAGGCCCGACTGGTTCGAGAACCAGCCCAGGTCGGTCTGCTTGGCCCCCATGGCCACGATCAGCGACGAGTAGTTGGACGAGAAGAACGGCTTCACCTTGAGGCCGGTCTGCTTCTCCATGTCGGCCAGGATGGGCTTCCAGTAGCCCTCCATGTTCTGGGCCGACTCGGTCGACAGGATCGAGAACACCACCGTGTCCTTGGCGGCCGGCGTCGAGGGCGCCTTGCCACACGAGGCCAGGGCCAGCGCCGACAAGCCGGCGGCGATGACGAGAGCCGAACGACGGCTGATCATTGGGGAGCTCCTTCCCAGAATACGTCCTCGAATTCCGGGCCGTAGATATCGATGAGTTGTTCGCGCTTCAGGGCCGAGGCCGGGCCGTCATAGACCTTCTGGCCGGCCTTCAGGGCCACGACCCGGTCGCAATAGCGCAGGGCGTAGTCCACCTGGTGCAGGGTGACGACGACCGTAAGACCGTCTGTCTTGTTGAGGTCGCGGAGGATCTCCATGACCTTGCGCGCCGAGACGGGATCGAGCGAGGCGACCGGCTCGTCGGCGAGAATGATCTTGGCCTTCTGGACCAGGGCCCGGGCGATCGCGCCGCGCTGCTGCTGGCCGCCCGACAGGGTGTTGGCGCGCTGGGCGGCGTAGTCGGCCACGCCGACGCGGGCCAGGGCCGCCATGGCCGCCTCGCGCGTCTCCTTCGGCCAGACCCCGAACAGGCCCCGCGCAAACGGGATCCGGCCCAGTGAGCCGAGCGCGACATTGCTGAACAGCGACAGCCGGCCGACCAGGTTGAACTGCTGAGCGATGAAGCCGATGCGGATGCGCGCCTTGCGGACCTGGTCGGAGACCTTGCCCTTGGCCTGCACCGGGCCGCCGAAAGCGGTGATCACACCACTTCCCTCGTCGATGGTCTGCAGGCCGTCGATCGAGCGCAGAAGCGTGGATTTCCCAGAGCCGGACGGCCCAATGAGCGCGATCATCTCGCCTCGCGCGACGTCGAGGGAGACGGTGTCCAGCGCGCGGCGCGACCCGAAGGTCTTCGAGGCGGCGCGGATCGAGAGAACAGGGTCCGACGTCATGGTCGGGGCGAATCCTTAACGTGGTTTCATAGCTTGGGAAGTGCGTTCACCGGTTTGGTGGAGGTACGCAATGGATTTGTGACAGCGGGTAGATCAATTGGTCGCAAAACGGGGCCGCAAAAGACGCTTTACATCCCTGCCCAATGCCCCTATTTCGCACGGCTCCGGCGGACCCGAAGTCCTCAACGCTGCTAACGCCGGCCTGGGTTTAGCTTCCAACAGGGGGTTACGTGAATTGCGCACGTACCACATGCCCCTGGACCTGGTCCGTGAGCGGTCACCGGAACGTCCCGTCGCACTCGTGCGGCCCGACGCGGTTTCCGTAGCTGCGCGCTGGTTCCAGTCTGAATTTAAAGGCGACGTCTTCTATGCGGTGAAGGCCAATCCTTCGCCGTGGGTGATCCGTGAGCTGGCCCAGGCCGGCGTTCGGTCCTTCGACGTCGCGTCGCTGAACGAGATCGAACTCGTGGCCCAGGAGGCCCCGGGCTCGCGAATGGCGTTCATGCACCCGGTCAAGAGCCGGGCGGCGATCTCGGCCGCCTATTTCGACCACGGCGTGAAGACCTTCTCGTTCGACACCCACGAAGAGCTGGCCAAGATCCTGGACGCCACGGGCCAGGCCAAAGACCTTAACCTGATCGTCCGCATGGGCGTGCAGGCCGAGGGCGCGGCCTATAGCCTGTCGGGCAAGTTCGGGGTCGAGAGCCACAACGCTCCCGCCCTGCTGCTGGCCGCCCGGCGCGCCACCCAGGACCTGATGGGCGTCAGCTTCCACGTCGGCAGCCAGTGCATGCGCCCGACCGCGTACCAAGCCGCGATGGCCCAGGCCTCGCGCGCCCTGGTCCGCGCCGGCGTGCTGGCCGATGTCGTCGACGTCGGCGGCGGCTTCCCGTCGATCTATCCGGGCATGGTCCCGCCGGACCTCTCCGAGTATCTGGCGGCCATTGACCGCGGCTTCGCCGAGATGATGGTCCACGAGACCACCCATCTCTGGTGCGAGCCGGGCCGCGCGCTGGTGGCCGAGGCCTCGTCGCTGCTGGTCAAGGTCGAGCTGAAGAAGGGCGACGCGCTGTATCTGAACGACGGGTCGTACGGCTCGCTGTTCGACGCCGCGCACATGAAGTGGCCCTTCCCGGTCAAGATGTACCGCAAGAACGGCCCCGTTGGCGGCCCCAATGGCGGCGAAGTGGTGGAAGAAAGCCTCAAGCCTTTCCGCTTCTACGGCCCGACCTGCGACAGCGTCGATCACATGCCCGGCCCGTTCTACCTGCCGGAAAGCGTCGACGAGGGCGACTACATCGAGATCGGCATGCTGGGCGCCTATGGCGTGGCCATGTCGACCCGCTTCAACGGCTTCGGAGAGACCGACACCGTCGAGGTGCAGGACGCTCCGATGGCCTCGATGTACGGCCTGGCCAAGCGCTCGATCCCGGCGGTTCGCCAGGAGAACGAAGAGCGCAAGATCGTCCGCTTCTCGCGTCCGAAAGGCGCGGCCGGCAAGCGCAAGCGCCGTCGCTGATCTGACGTCTAAGACGGCTATCTAGTCCTTTAATTCCCGTCTCCCCGGCGAAAGCCGGGGCCCAGGTGAAACCCAGAGCCGCTCTGGATGAATCTGGGTCCCGGCTTTCGCCGGGAAAACGGGATTTGGGAGTCTGGTCATATCGGCCTAGAACCCCACCCGCCGCCGGACGTTCTTCCTCGCTGCGGCCATCCCATCGCCCCCACCGGTCGCTCCGTCCCGGTGGACGGCCACTTCCAACGACGGGCGTCCAAAGTCAGGGAAACCGAAGCGATGAACGCTCCCGTTCCGAACAACACCAAAGCCGAACTGCTGCAGAACGTCGTCGAGCATATCGACATCACGTCGTTCGACGCCCGTCCGATCATCGACTCGATGCGCAAGATGTCGTTCTCGAGCCGCGACACGGCCCGCGCCGCCGACATCTTCAACATGGCGCTGGAAGATAAATCCTGCTCGCCCTGGCTGATCCTGGCCGGCTCGACCTCGGCCGGCGGCTGCATGCACGTGTACCGCGACATGGTGAAGAACGGCATGATCGACGCCGTGGTCGCCACCGGCGCCTCGATCGTCGACATGGATTTCTTCGAAGCCCTGGGCTTCAAGCACTATCAGGCCGCCGGCCCGGTCGACGACAACGTGCTGCGCGACAACTATATCGACCGCATCTACGACACCTATATCGACGAGGAAGAGCTCCAGAACTGCGATCACACGATCCTGGAGATCTGCAACGCCCTCGAGCCGCGCGCCTATTCCTCGCGCGAGTTCATCTGGGAGATGGGCAAGTGGCTGTCGGAAGGCAACGCCAAGAAGCCCGGCTCGCTGATCCAGACCGCCTATGAAGAAGGCGTGCCGATCTTCTGCCCGGCCTTCGTCGACAGCTCGGCCGGCTTTGGTCTGGTCAAGCACCAGAAGGAACGGATCGCGGCCAAGCAGCCCTATCTGATGATCGACGCGGTCGCGGACTTCCGCGAACTGACCGACATCAAGATCGCGGCCGGCACCACGGGCCTGTTCATGGTCGGCGGCGGCGTGCCCAAGAACTTCGCCCAGGACACCGTCGTCTGCGCCGAGATCCTCGGCGTCGAGGCCGACATGCACAAGTACGCGGTCCAGATCACCGTGGCCGACGTGCGCGACGGCGCCTGCTCGTCGTCGACGCTGAAGGAAGCCGCCTCGTGGGGCAAGGTGGACACCACCTACGAACAGATGGTCTTCGCCGAAGCCACCACGGTGGTCCCGCTGATCGCCTCGGACGCCTACTGGCGCAAGGCCTGGGAAGGCCGCGAGAAGCCGCGCTGGAACAAGCTGTTCGGCAAGTAAGCTTGAACGACTCCCAAGTCCTTGATTGAGAGGGCGTGAAAATGCAGGGTCCCCGGAGTTTCTCCGGGGGCCTTTTTCATGCGCGTTTCGTGGTTGGCCGCCGTCGCGGTCCTGGCCTTGACCGGCTGCGCCGCCCTCAGTGGGGACACCTCGTCGGACCGCTACCTGGCCAAGGGCGTCTACGACGCGCGCGGTCTCCTGCCGCCGCCGCCCGCCAAGGGCTCGCCGGAGGCGCAGAAGGACCGCCAGATCTTCCTAGCCACCCGCGCGCTCGAGAACACGCCGCGCTGGTCGCTGGCCCAGGCCGACACCGACAAGAAACACATCCTCGAAAGCTACGCCTGCGCCCTCGGCTTTACCCCGACCCGGGAGAGCAATCCGAAACTGGCCGCTATGCTGCTGCGGATGAGCCACGACGTCCGCTCGGCGGTCGCCGGCCCGAAGCTCGCGCACCGGCGGCCCCGGCCCTACCTGTCGGCGAGCGGTCCGATCTGCGTGAAGCGCGGCCTGAGCCTGGCGCTGTCGCCCGACTATCCGTCCGGCCATTCGACCTGGGGCTGGTCGGTGGGCCTGCTGCTGGCCGAGGCCGCCCCCGACCGCGCCGAGGCGATCCTGGCTCGCGCCCGCGGCTATGGCGAAAGCCGCATCGTCTGCGGCGTCCACAACGCCAGCTCCGTGGAAGCCGGGCGGAAGAACGCCGAGAACCTGTTCGCGGCCCTGTGGAGCTCGGAAGCGTTCAAGGCCGACCTGGCGGCGGTGCGGGCCGAACTGGACGCGACCCGCGCCAAGGCCCRGGCCATGGGGACGTCGCCGGAGCCGGCCCGTTGCACGGCCGAGGCCAACCTGATCGGCGCACCGCTGCTCTAGCCAAGACCGCCGCGAGGTTGCGCACACGGGCGCGGCCCTCTACCTCTTGGCCATGGCCCATACCGGTTCCGCCTGCGGACACGATCATCACAACCACGGCGTCGCCGGCGACGCGCTCGCGGCCGAACTCCACGCCGCCGAGGTCCGTTGCGCCGCCGCCGACCAGCGCCTGACCGCGCCGCGCCGCCGGGTGCTGGAGCTGCTGCTGGGCGCCGGCCAGCCGGTGAAGGCCTACGACCTGATCTCGACCTTCGGGGGCGAGGGCCCGYCGGCCAAGCCGCCGACCGTCTATCGCGCCCTCGACTTCCTGGAAAAACAGGGCTTCGCCCACCGGATCGAGAGCCTCAACGCCTATGTCGCCTGCCGCAAGGAGGCCGACGGCCACGCCGCCGCCTTCCTGATCTGCGACTGCTGCGGCGCGACCCGCGAGATCGAGCCCAAGGCCAGCGCCGAGATCATCGCCGCCGGCGCCTCGGCCGGCTACGCCCTGACGGCCGTGACCATCGAAGCTCACGGCCTCTGCGCCGACTGCCGGAACTAGGCCGCCGCGCCCTGGGTTGTCTTCTCGTCGATCGAGGAGACCAAGCATGGCTGAGCAACCCAACACCAAAGGTCGCGAAAAGAACGAGGCCGAGCCGCTGGGCGAGTTCACGGCCCTGGGCGGCAAGGACAGCGTCCAGAAGACGGGCGAGGAGTCGCGCAAGCGCGCCGGGCCGGACGGTCCCGACGCCAAGGCCATCGGTGACCACTTCAAGGGCCCGGCCGGCGATCCGGCCGAAGGCAAGCGCTAGCCAAGCTCGCGAACGCCGCTAGTCTCGAACGACCGTTCACCCCGTTCGAGACGCCGCATGACCGCAGAAGCCCTCCCCGGCGTCGAGATTTGGCGTGGTGGCGTCAACACTTGGGACTGCGACGAGATGGGGCACATGAACGTGCGCCACTACCTCGTCCGCGCCATGGAGGGCCTGGTCGGCCTGGCCGCCGAGCTGGGCCTGCCGCACGCCTTTTCGCCCTACGCCAACGCCACCCTGCTGGTGAAGGAGCACCACATCCGCTTCCTGCGCGAGGCCCATGCCGGCGCGCCGCTGCACATGCTGGGCGGGGTGATCGAGATCGGCGACAGCGAGGCGCGGCTGCTGCAGCTGCTGGTCCACTCCAATACGGGCGAACTGGCGGCGACCTTCCAGACCACCGTGGTCCACGCCACCCCGCGCGATGGCCAGGTGTTCCCCTGGCCCAGCATCGCCCGCGAGCGCGCCGAGGCCTTGAAGGTCGAGGTTCCGGAGCTGGCGCGGGCGCGGGGCATCGCCCTGGCGCCGTTCACGCCGACCGCCAGCCTGCCGCGCGCCGACGCGTTAGGCCTGACCCGCATCGGCCTGGGCGGCCTGCTGCCCTCCGACTGCGACGTGTTCGGCCGGATGCGGGCCGAGCAGTTCATCGGCCGGGTCTCGGACGGCATCGGCGCGTTTATCCACCCGTTCCGCGACATCGTGGTCGAACATGCCGATCCGAGACCGGCCCGCACCGGCGGCGCGGTTTTGGAATACCGCATCGCCTATCTGGCCTGGCCAGGGGCCGGCGACCGCGTGGAGATCCGCTCGGGCCTGATCGGGACCGACGCTCGCACCATGCGGGTCGCGCACTGGCTGCTGGACCCCGCCACCGGCCAGGCCTGGGGAACCTCCGAGGCCGTCGCCGTCACCTTCGACCTCAACGCCCGCAAGGTCGTGCCCGTCAGCGACGCGGCGCGGACGGCCCTGGCGGCGCATGAGGTGGAGGGGTTGGGACTGTAGCGCCCCCTCCGTCTCGCTGCGTATCCGCAGCGATCCACCTCCCCCGTTGCACGGGGGAGGATGACGCACACCCTCCTCACCCGTAAAACGGGGGAGGTGGCGCGGCGCGGATACGCGCCGTGACGGAGGGGGCGTTCCTGCGCTCTAGCCCGTCGCCATGTCGAACAGCGCGTCGCGCACCAGGTCCGGCCGCTCCATCGGCAGGAAGTGGCTGGTCCCGGCGATTGTCTCGATCCGCACGTCCCTGCCTCGCCGCGCGAAGCCGTCGCCGGCCCGGCAGGTGGAGTGCATCTGCGCCTTCAGGATCCGCACCGGCGCCTGGACCTGGCGCGCCGCGCGCCACGGATCATGGCCCTGGGCGGCGTAGTTGGAGGCCTCCCAGGCCGGGGCGCAGGCCAGTTCGACCTTGCCGTCCGCCCGCTCGACGAAGCCGCCAGCCACGTAGTCGGCCAGCATGGTCTCGGGCCAGGTCTTGAAGGCGCCGCGGCCCTTGTAACCGGCGAACACCGCCTCGCGGCTGTCGAACACCGCCCGCCGGCGCAGGGCCGACTGGACGATCGGCATGCGCCGCCATAGCCGGCCCGAGCTCCACGGCGCCTTGGCGTAGAGGGTGGCCAGCCACGGCATGATCACCGGGTCGAGCAGGACCAGGCCCTTGACCCGGTCAGGGCGCTCGGCGGCGGCCAGCAGACTAACCGTGCCGCCCATCGAGTGGCCGGCCAGCACGGCCGGCGGACCGTCCAGCGCATCCAGTAGGCCGATCAGGTCGTCGCGCAGGTCGCGCCACGAGCGGCGTCCGTCGGGCTCGACGGGTAGGGTTGTCTCGCCATGACCGCGCTGGTCGATGGCCAGGATGCGCAGGCCCGCCGCCAGGGGCGAGAGCAGCACGCGATAGGTCTGGGCGTTGAAGCCGTTGGCGTGGACGAAGACGACGTCGATCGGTTTGTCCGTCGGGCCGAACTCCAGGGCCGCGATCTCCCCGCCGGTCACCGCCACGGCGCGCTTGCGAGGTTCGCGAAAGACGGCCGCGTCCATCGGCGTGGCTCCTGTTGTCGGCTGGCGTCTAAGGTAGGCTCGCCACGACCCGACGTCCATGGAGCTCAGTTATGAACAAGCTCGCCACCATCGGCTACGAGACCGACACGCAGGGCGGCATGATCGGCCGCCTGAAGGCCGCCGACGTCGAGCTGGTGGTCGACGTCCGCGCCGTGGCCAGCTCGCGCAAGGCCGGCTTCTCCAAGACCCTGCTGGGAAACAGCCTGAAGGCCGAGGGCATCGACTATCTGCACCTGCGGCCGCTGGGCGCCCCCAAGCCGGGCCGCGAAGCCGCCCGCGCCGGCCGGATCGACGAGATGCGGCGGATCTTCAACGCCCACCTGGAAGAACCCGAAGCCCAGCTGGCCCTGGCCCAAGCGACCGAGCTGGCCGGGACGAGGCGGATCGCCCTGCTCTGCTACGAGGATGACGCCAACTGTTGCCACCGCCAGATCGTCGCCCAGCGGATCCGCGAGCGGCTAAAGTGCGAGGTGGTGGATCTCTGATCCTTCTTCCCCCTCCGGGGGAGGAGCGCCGAAGGCGCGGAGGGGGCAAGCCTGACTAGACTTGGCTCACTTGCCCCCACCTGACCGCGCGTCGCGCGGTCGTCCGCCCCCGGGAGGGGGCGGAAGGAAACGCTGCTCCCTAAGCCTGGGTGACCTGCCACTCGCCGCGTTCGTCCTTGCAGGCGCTGTAGCGCTGGCTGGTCGCGCCCTGGCCGCCGCCGGCGACCGAGGCGTCGATCACCCGGCAGCTGGCGACCGTCTGGCCGTAAGGGCGCACCAGCGAGGCGGCGGCATAGCCGACGCCCAGGCCGTTGCGGCCGACCAGCACCCAGCCGCCCGTCGGGGCCACGCCCAGGGCGTCGAAGCTCTCACCAGAGGCCACCTTGCCGACAATCTTGGCCTTGGTCGACGGACCGGCGCGCAGGTTGGCGGTCGAGTTGGCGACATAGGCGCCGCCGGCCGCCTCGAAGCTGGGCAGGCTCTGGACGCCCGAGGCGTAGCGGATGTTGCGGCCGTCGATCGGCGGGCCGTAGCTGGACGACACCACGTTGATGCGGCCCGAATTACCGGTGCGGCTGTTGCTCCAGGTCTGGGCCACGCCCGTCTCCAGGGCCTTCTTGGTCGCCTGCTCGGCCATGGCCGCGTCGGTCGACTGCATGCGGCAGCCGATATAGCCGCCCGCCGCCGCGCCGGCGGCCGCGCCGACCAGGGTGCCGATGGTCTTGTTCTTCTTCGAAACCTTGTTGCCCAGCAGGGCGCCGGCGGCCGCGCCGATCAGGGCGCCGCCCTCCTGCTTCTTGCCCGAGCCTTCGCACCCGAACAGGCCGCTCAAGCCTTTCGACTGGGCCAGGGCCGGCAGCGGCGCGGCGGCCAGGGTGGAGCCCATCACGGCGGCGATGGCGACGGCGGCGGCGATCTTGTTCGAGGGGGTCTTGCGGGTGGTCATGTCGGAAATCCTCTTCCGTCGGGTCAATGTTGTCGCCGTCGGCCGCCCGGTCGATAGTCGCTGATCAACGAAATGAACATCGACATCAGGGGAGGCCGGCATGAGCAACCACGATCAGACGGACTATAGCTGTTTCAAGGTCGAGATCGAAGCTGGCGTCGCCCACATCCAATTGAAGCGGTCCGAAGCCATGAACACCATGACACGGCCGTTCTGGAACGAGCTTCCCGCAATTGTAAAACATATTGACGACAACGCCTTGGCCCGCTGCATCGTCATCACCTCGACCGGCAAGCACTTCAGCGCCGGCATGGATCTTTCGGTGTTCACCGACGGCGAAGGCGTCACGGCCGACCAGTCCAGCGACCGTTGGGTCGCCGCCGAGAGCTTCCGCCGCTTCGTCCATCACCTGCAGGAGACGTTCTCCTGCCTGGACAAGGCCCGCATGCCGGTGATCGTCGCCATCCAGGGCGGCTGCATCGGCGGGGCGGTCGATTTCGTCAGCGCCTGCGACATCCGCTACGCGACCACCGACGCCTTCTTTCAGATCCAGGAGATCAATATCGGCATGACCGCCGACGTCGGCACCTTCCCGCGTCTGTGCAAGCTGATCCCCGAGGGCTGGGTGCGCGAGCTGGCCTATACGGGACGCCGGCTGCCGGCCGCGCGGGCTCGCGAGATCGGCCTGGTCAACGAGGTCTTCGACACTCACGAGGCCCTGGTCGCGCACGCCCTGGCCACCGGCCGCGAGATCGCCGAGAAGTCGCCGCTGGCCGTGGCCGGCAGCAAGGTCATGATCAACTACGCCCGCGACCACTCCATCGCCGACAGCCTGGACTATATCGCCACCTGGCAGACCGGCATGTTCTCTGGCCCGCACATGGCCGAGGCGTTCACGGCCAAGGCGCAGAAGCGCGACGCGGTCTTCCCGGACCTGCTGCCGCTGAAGAAGACGATGTAGCGGGAGCCCCGGCGTCAGGCGGTCTCGTAGCCCAGGCCAGCCGGCAGCGGCAGCGGCGCCGGCGGCTCGTTGGACGACACCAGGCTGGCGACGACCGCCGCCGACCGCAGCTTCAGGGCGCGGTCCAGCAGGCGTGGCGRCCGACGGGTCTCCGGCGTCTCCAGCAGTGGCAGGTCGCCGGCGTCCTCGGCGGTCCAGGCCGACACCAGGAAGGCGAAGGTCAGGGCCAGGGCCGGGATCGCGATCCAGACGAAGGCGTCCGGCGCGAAGATCAGGCCGACAACGACCAGCACCGAGCCGAACACCGCCTCCTGCCTGTGGGCGCGGAAGGTGTCGACCAGCGACACGCGGTCCATGTCGCGGCGCTGGGCGGCCCAGCCGCAGTCGCGGCCGGTCAGGATCTCGACCACCGAGCGGGTCTGGGCGAACAGCACGATCGGCGCGATCAGGCTGGACACCACGGTCTCGAAACAGACCCCGGCCAGGGCCCTGGTCCCGCCGCCGAATCCGGCCGCGCGGCCGGTGCGCAGCAGCAGGGCCCAGGCCATCAGCTTGGGGGCTAGCAGCAAGGCCAGGGACACGCCCAGCACCAAGCCCGTCGGCGGCTGGGCGAAAGCCGAGGCGGCGTCTTCGGTCACGCCGGCCAGGCCCGGGAAGGCGGCCAGCGACAGGCCCACGGTCAGCAGGGCCAGCCACAGCGGCGCGGTCAGATAGGTCGAGAAGCCGCGCAGCAGGTGAAAACGGCTCAAGGGGTGCAGGCCCCGGGCGGCGATGACGGCGATGTGCTGTAAGTTGCCCTGGCACCAGCGGCGGTCGCGGACGATCTGGTCGATCAGGCTGGGCGGGCTCTCCTCGTAGCTGCCGCCCATGCGCGAGGCCAGGCGCACCTCCCAGCCGGCCCGGCGCAGCAGGGCGGCCTCGACGAAGTCGTGGCTCATGATCGCCCCGCCGAACGGCTTGGGCCCGCGCAGGTGCGGCAGGCCGGCCTGCTCGGCGAAGGCGCTGACCCGGATGATGGCGTTGTGGCCCCAGTAGCTGGACTCAGCCCCGCTCCACCATTCCAGGCCCCGCGCGAACATCGGGCCGTAAAGGCGGCTGGCGAACTGTTCGAGGCGCGCGAACAGGGTGCGGGCGTTGATGATCATCGGTACGGTCTGCAACAGGCCAAGGTCCGGCTCAGCCTCCATGGCGGCGGCCAGGCGCACCAGGGTGTCGCCGGTCATCAGGCTGTCGGCGTCCAGCACCACCATGTGGTCATAGGCCCCGCCGAAGCGGCGGACCCACTCGGCGATGTTGCCGGCCTTGCGGTCGGTGTTCTCGACGCGGCGGCGATAGTGGATGCGGGCCTGGCCGGCGAAGCGCGCGCATAGGCGGTCATAGGCCTTGCGCTCCTCGACCGCGACGGCGTGCTGGCGCGTGTCGCTGAGCACGAAGACGTCGAACCGCTCCAGCCCTCCAGCGGTGCGCAGCGATTCCAGCATCGCGGCCAGGCGCGCGAAGACCGGCTCGGGCGCCTCGTTATAGACCGGCAGCAGCAGCGCGTTGCGGCTGGTGAGCGACGGCGTGGCGCCTTCGCGCGCCGAGTCCGCCTCGCGCCACATCGCCACGAAGCCCGCGGCGGCCGAAGCGCACGAGAAGGCGGTCCAGGCGAACAGGCTGGCGAACAGCGGCAGGGCGACCAGCTCCAGCGCCGTGATGCGGTCGGACGCGAAGGCCAGCGCCATGACCAGGCTGGCGGCCAAGCTCAGCACGATGGTGAAGGCCAGCAGGGTCGCCCGCCGGCGCATGAGGCCCAGCGCCAGGATAGGGCGCCGTTCGGGCGCGGAACTCAGGCATTGGATCGGCATGGGCAGGGGCGATTCCGGGGGAATCGCGTCGGCCGGCCAAGTTACGCTTCGCATCGACAGAAAGCCCAATCACTCGTAGGCCCCCCGGCCCCGGCCGCCGCGAGCAACGAGGCGGAAGCGAGCTCGAAAAGTCTCAGCCGGCGTTTAGTTCCCGGCCGGGGCCGGAAAAACCAACGCGGTCCAAGTTTCGCTCAAGGATTGACCCTTTTGCCGCAAGACGACGCGAACATCGGCCGGTTCCGCGCCATCGGGCGCGACATCGAACACGACCCGCCACAGCCCCTCGGTCTCGACCTCGCGACGGGCGGCGGGATAGTGCGACAGCAACCTAATCTGGCCGCCGCGGGCGGTGACGTCGGCCTCGACGTCGATCGCCGCGCGCAGGGCCAGCAGGTTAGCGCCCCGGAACTCGACCGCGATCTTGCGGCCCTGGGCGACCAGGTCCTTGCCCGGCTCGCCCGGCCGCCCCGTGCGGGTGGCGACGACGCGGGCGAGGTCAGCGCCCGCCGGCGGCGCATCGCTGGTCCAATGGAGCCGATAGCTGAGGTCGACCGCGCTTCCCGCCGTCACCGGCGCCTCGGGCGTCCAGAAGGCGACGATGTTGTCGTTGGTCTCGTTGTCGGTGGGAATCTCGATCAGGCGCACGCTGCCCCGGCCCCAGTTGCCGATCGGCTCGACCCAGGCGCTGGGCCGGCGGTCGGCGTTGGCCTGGTCGTCGTGATAGTGCTCGAAGTCGCGATCGCGCTGGATCAGGCCGAACCCCCTGGGGTTCTCGTCGCTGAACGTGCTGGTCACGACGCGCGAGGGGTTGGACAGCGGCCGCCAGATCCGTTCGCCGGCCCCGGTCCACATCAGCAGGCCGTCGGAGTCGTGGATCTCAGGTCGCCAGTCCGGACCCGCCCCACCGCGATCCTCGCCGAACCAGAACATGCTGGTCAGGGGCGCGAAGCCCATCTGATCGAAGGCGCGACGAAAAAAGACGGCGGCCTCGACGGTCTGGGTCAGGGCCAGGCCGTCGCGGTCGTTGACGAAGCGATAGGCCCCGACGACGCCCGGGCTTTCCATCAGGGCGTGGATCACGAGGCGCCCCTGGGCGTCCTTCTCCAGCCAGACCTCGCGCCAGTCGGGGAATTCCTCGGGCTGGACGGCGTAGGTGTCGGCGGCGATGGCGCGGGCCGACAGGCCATACTGGCCGAACGGCGCGGGCGAGCGGAAATAGGACGCGCCGTGGAACACCAGCCACTCGCCCCGGTCGTCACGGCTGATGGCGCGGAAGCCCGCGAACCCGGCCTTGGCGGGCAGCGCGCGGAACGGGCTGTCGGCGCGCGACGAGAACATCGTCGAGTCGTAGGCCAGCGGACGCGCCGCGCCGTTCTCGACCAGGTTGATGGCGAGGGTCTTGCTGACGCCCCGGCTCAGCGGGAACAGCTCGATGCCCCAGTCGCCGCCCCACAGCGGGATCTTCTCGCGATAGAAGCCGACGGCCTGGGCGGCGTCGTAGTCCATGGCCTGGACCTGCGGCGGCGGCGGCGACGGCGCGACATAGGGCTTGGCCGCCAGCGCTCGGGCGCGCGCCTTGACGCCTTCGAACGAGAACGGCGAGGCCGACGCCAGGCTGGGCGCGGCCAGGGCTCCGCCGGCGAGCAGGACCAGGGCGGCGCGGCGATCGAACGTCGTCAAGAATCCTCACAGCGCGTTGCAACGAATCCGGCGCTGCTAAAAGGGTTTCATGGCGAAAATGGTTCAGCTTTGGTGCTGGATATCTACTCGTAGGTGAAGCTCATCGGCGTGTCCGCCGCTGGCAGGCAGCTGCGGTCGACCGGCTTGGTCGGGTCCTGGAAGAAGCCGCGGATCATCTTGCGGACGCACGGGCTGCCGCGCGAGACGCCGTGGGTGGCGTTGGTGACGATGACCACCTGCGAGCCCTGGTAGCCCTTGGCGGCGGCGCGGGTCAGTTCCGGCGGGCAGCCCGGATCGATCTCGGCGGCCAGGAACAGGGTCGGGACGGCGGTCTTCACCGGCTGCTGCTCGACCTTGGAGATCGGGCCGACGTCGACGCCGGCGCAGACGTCGTGGATCCGCTGCATCGAGGCCACCATCAGCCGCGCGACCGGATCGGCCTCCGTGCCCTTGGCCACGTCGGCGCGGGCCTCGAACGGGATCTCCTCCTTGCACAGGTGGGTCATGAACTGGCCCTCGCTGTAGTAGTCGCGGCTTTCGACGAAGGCCTCGACCGGCGCGACGTCGCCCTGGATGATCTTCCACAGGTCGCGCGGCAGCACCCCGGCGGTGAAGTAGCTGGCGTCCATCAGATAGCCGCCCAGGTCGTCGGCCGTGTAGGTCTTGCCGTTGATGGTCTGGGGACCGGCCAGCCAGCGCTCGGCCACCACCGCCAGCTTGGCCTTCAGGTCGGGATAGCGCCGGGCGCATTCGGCGACGACCGCGCACTTGGCCATGACGATGTCGATCGAGCTGGAGACCATGGCCGGGCCGCCGACGGTCCAATCGGCCTCGGGCGGCCAGGGCGAGTCCTGGACCACCGCCCGGACGCCCTGCGGCGCATGGGTCTGGATCGCCGCCTCGATCCGCGTGCCGTACGAGCCGCCATAGAGGTCGATCAGCGGCAGCTTCAGCAGCTTGCGCAGGTCCTGGACGTCCTTGGCCACTTCGACGGCGTTGTAGCGCGACAGGTTCACGCCCTGGGCCTGGAAGGCCTTCAGGCAAGTGACGATGCCGTCCTTGTCCTTCTCGGAAGGCGGCCCGGCGTCGGTCAGGTTCGTCCCCGGGCAGTTCAGGTTCGGGTCCGACTGGCCGCCGCCGCGCTGGTCGAAGAAGATCCAGTCCTGGTCGACGGCGACGAACTCGCGCGAGGTCTTGCTCTTCAGCATCCGGGGCAGGCCGGCCAGCGCCGAGCCGCCGGGACCGCCGTGCAGGGAAACCACCGGCGGCAAGCCGGCCTTGGGCGCGGAGGCCCGGACGATGGCCACGGCCACCTTGATCCGCCGGCTCTTCGGGTCGCCCCGCGTCTCGTCGACGATCAGGTTTCCGCACTCGACCTTCAGGTCGACGCCCTTGTAGTCGCCGACGCAGGCTGCGGGCTTGAACCGCGGCGCGGCCGCGTGTGTCGCGCCGCCCAGAGCGGACAGGCTCAGCGCGCCGACGGCGGCGGCGATCCAGGACAAACGCGACATCAAAGACTCCAGCGGCTTTCGCGCATCAACACCAAGGTTAATGCCGACCGCAAGGCTTGCGTCCGTGAAGGGGTTTTCAGGCGGTGAGGTTCGCCGGCATTTCCGCGCCGGTCAGGTCGGCGCCGTCCAGCTTGGCGCGGGTCAGGTCGGCTTCGATGAACCGGGCGCGAGGGGCGCTGACGCCCTTGAGGTTGGCCCCGCGCAGCACGGCGCGGGTCAGGTCGGTGCGGATGACCCGGTTCTCGGCGATCTTCAGCGGGCCCAGCTTGGCGCCCGACAGGTCAGCGCGAGCCAGCTGGGCGTCGACCAGGCGCGCGCCCCGCAGGTCCGCGCCCTTCAACTTGGCCCCACGCAGATCCGCGCCCGCGAGGTTGGCGCCCTGCAGCTGCACACCTTCCAGGTCCATGCCGAAGAACACGGCCTTGGGGGCGATCAGGCCGCTGAGGCGACGGTTCCTCAGGCGCTTGAGCGGACGGAAGTCGACGTCGGTCAGGTCGCCGACCTTGCCGTCGCGGCCGTCGGTCTCGCAGAACAACTCGTGGGCTTCCAGCACCTCGTTGAGGGGCTGGTCGTCGACATAGATGATCGGCTTCGGCGCGCGCAGCACCTGGGTCAGGTCGGCGTCGGTCAGGTCGGCTCCGCTGACATCGACGCCCACCATCACCGCCCGGCGCAGCGAGACATTGGCCATCTCCGCATTGTGCAGATTAGCGCCCGACAGGTTCGCCCCGTCCATGCGGGCGTTGGTCAGGCGAGCGCCCTGCAGCGTGACGTTCGAGAGGTCAGCGTCGGTGAAGTCGGCCTGCCGTGCGAAGGCGCCAGACATCTGGGCGCCGTTCAGGTTGGCCCCCTGCAGCATGGCGTAGTCCAGCTCGCCCGGCCGCTTGGAATGCTCGAGGATCCGCAGGCCCTTTTCGTCGTCCTGCACGGCGGTGACGCCCTCGCGCAGGTCGCAGCCGGCCAGGTTCGCCCCGCCCAGATTGGCCCCGCGCAGGCAGGCGCCGCGCATGTCGCAGCGCGACAGGTCGGCGTCGCGCAGGTCGGAGTCGCGCAGGTCGGTCCCGTAGAGCGTGGCGCGCGCCAGCTTGACGCCGCGCAGCGAGGCCCCGCCCAGCAGGGCGCCAGTCAGGTCGGCCTCGGAGAGGTCGACGCCGTCCAGCTCGTAATTGTTCAGGTTGACGTATTGCAGCACCGCCCGGCGACCGGCCGGCAAGCCTTTCAGGTAGCGCGCATGCGCCTCCACCGCCTGGCGCACCACGGAGGCGTGCAGGGTCCGGATCAGGCTCGGTCGTGAAGACTCGGCGGCGGCGGGCATGCGATCGGAGAGCGCTCGGGCTGGTACGCGGTGAGGCGGAAACAGCGCTCACTGTGTCACATCAGCTTTAAGCAAACGTTCAGTCCGCGGCGGAAAGTCGCGGGCCTAGCCTTTCACCCGCTCGAACAGATGCTCGTAACGCAGCACCAGCCCTTGCTCGTCGACGACCAGATCGGCCTCGAAGCCCGCCGAGAGGCCAAGATCGACATAGCGCACGCGGCCCGGCCCCTGGCGATCATAGCGCTGGCGCGAGCGGGCGACGGTCAGGGCTGGTCCGTCGATGAAGGCGGTGTCGAGCGGCAGGCCAGGCCCCGGCGCCTCGGGCGTACGGCGGATCGGAAAGGTGTTGCAGAAGGGCGTGACCGACAGATCCGGCTCCTGCGCCCCGTCGAGGTCCGGGCGCGCGACACCGTCGACGGCCCAGCCCGAACCGGTCCGTTCCAGCGTCAGCCGACCGTGGCCCGTGGCGTTCCAGCGCTCGACCTCGACCGACAGGGCGCGCCAGTCCGGGGTAAGGCGCCAGCGATGATCGAGACGGAAGCCGGCGTCCTCCAGGCACAGCACGGTCGAAACCGCCTCGACCGCGTCCGCCGTGATCGACAGTTCCAGGCGCTCCAGACCCTCGAGGTCGGTCCGCCGCCAGAAGAGGATGGATGTCGGCATGGGCTCTCCTGCGTCTACAGCCAGCCTTTGCGCTTGAACCATAACAGCGGCGCGCCGGCGGCCAGGATCATCATGCCGATGGCCATCGGATAGCCTTCCATCCAGCGCAGCTCGGGCATGTGCTCGAAGTTCATGCCGTAGATCCCCGCCACCAGGGTCGGCGGCAGGAACATCACGGAGAACACCGAGAACACCTTGAAGATCGAGTTCTGCTCGATGTTGATCAGGCCCAGGGCCGCGTCGAGCAGGAAGGTGACGTTGCCGGCCAGGTAGCTGGAGTGGTCGGTGATCGACTGGACGTCGCGCTGCAGCGATTTGAGATGATCGCGAAGTTCCTTCTCGCCGTCGAACTGGTCGGCCAGGGCCGCGAAGCTGAGCAGGCGGGCCAGGCTGACCAGGCTGTCGCGGGCCTTGGAATTGACGTTCTGCGACCGGCCCAGCTTGTTGAGGATCTGCTCGAAGGCCGCGCCGCGCGGGCGGCTGAAGATGGCTCGCGACTGCACCTCGACCTCGGCGGCGGTGCGCTCGAGGATGTCGGCGGTGCGATCGACGATGGCGTCCAGCAAGCCCAGGAAGGTCTGCAGGCCGTTGGGGCAAAGGCTGGGCTGGCGCTCGGCCTGGGCGGCGAACACCGAGAAGGCGCGCGGCTCGACATAGCGGATGGTGACCAGGCGGTTCCCCGCCAGGACGAAGGTGACGGGGGCGGCGGTCGGCAGGTCGCCGTCGGCGTTGACCAGCACCGTGGCGGTCATGAACGTGCCGCCGTCTTCCTGGTAAAGGCGCGAGGAGGCCTCGATCTCGGCCATTTCCTCGCGGGTGGGCAGCAGCAGGCCGATCGACTGCTCAACGGCGACTTCCTCGCCGCGGGTCGGGTCGACCAGCTCGATCCAGACGGCGTCGTCAGGCACGCGCCAGTCAGGCGACAGTCCGCCGGCTTCGAAGCCTGGCGCGCCGTGGCGGAGAATTCGCAGCATCGATCACCCTCGCTAAGGCCGGGTGTGCCCCGGCCCAAGCGTCAGGTCAACGCGCTCAAATCAACGGGGCGCGTTCTGCTTGTTCGTGTCGTTCGAGGACGAACCACCGTTGGCGGCGGCCTCGATCAGGGCGGCGATACGGTCGGTCGAATCCGCAGCCTGGCCGATGATGTCCAGAGGCGAAGAGCGAACCGAGGCGGCGACCTGGTTGGCGGCCTGCTTGGCGGCCGAGACCACGGCGTTCTGGGCCATGGCGATCTTGCTGGTGGCCATGGCGATCTTGGTCGCCTGGGCGTCCTGATAGATGAAGCCGTTGGTCGGATAGACGCTGGTGCCAAGGTCGCGGATCGGGTCGTACCAGACCTTGACCTGCGTCCAGTCGCCTTCCGGCGAGACGTCGACGACGGTGACGTCTTTTTCGATCTGGCCGCGATCGCCTTCGATGATCGACCAGTTGGCGTGGGTGACTTGGATGACCCGGTCGGTGAGCACTTGGCTGACGAAGGCCACGTGGCCAAGGTTCATGCGGGCGGTAGGCTTGAAGGAGAGCACCGAGCCGATCTTCGGGATCGAGCCCGTGTCGTACTTGCCGGCGGCTTGCGTCCACCAGGTGCGGGCGTCGCCGAAAATCTGGATGCCCGACATCAGCCGGGCGAAGGGCACACACTGCCAGTAGCCATCAGCATTCGCCGCTACGGGCGCAAAGCTGATCATGGCGGCAGCGGCCAGGGAACCCAGAAGGGCCCTTGTCCGTTTCGTCATGCTGTGGGTACTCCCCCGCGTCACTGGGCTAAGGGATAACCTTGCCAGAGACATGTGAAAAGAGTGTTTATGTCGCAGCTGTAATGGCCAAGCGGCGCTGTTTCCACCCCAGAGCCCAAGTCTTCATCCGCTCCCGACACGGACTTTCTATGACGTGGAAGGAAATCGCGGACAGCGGAACCAGGGCGGCGACAATCCCGATCCAGATGAACAGCGGCAACTTGTCGCCCTCGATATTGAAGAGCTTGGCCGCCGCATTGATCGCCAGGATCTTCCACGGGATACAGATCATATAGGTCGAATAGCTGATCTCGCCGAGATAGACGAAGACTGCCTGTCCAGCAAACTCGAAACCGGCCGAAGCGAGGCTGGCGAGCGTGAAAATCAGCCCCCCCATCAACATGATAATGATCGAATCCGAGGCGCCGAACTGTACGGCGGCCAGCGTGGCCATGCCCAATAAAGCGGCGCCGTAGCCGCTGAGTCGCGCCGGGAATCGCCCCGAGCGCCACAGAGCATGCAGGGCGCAGCCGAAGGCGAAGCACGGCACGATGCGCAGGGCGCCCCACTGGATGGTCGCGTCGGTCAGCGAAAAGCCGGCCAGGGCCTCGAAGGCGGGATAGAGCAGTGCGATCACCGCCAGAGCGCCAGCCACCGCCATCAGCGGCCGCTCGCGCAGCTTCCAAGCCGCGAAGGCGAAGGCCGGGAAGGTCAGATAGGCGAACCACTCGGCCGAGATCGACCACGAGGCGTGGTTCCAGCCCGACACCGGCGCGAAGCCCCAGGCGTGGACCAGCAGCAGGTTGGCCGGCAGAGCTTTCCAAGCAAGTATGTTCGGATCGACGGCCAGGCCCGCCATCGTACCGACGATCGCCATGGCCCCGACCCCGGCCAGGGTGGCCAGGTGCAGCGGATAGACCCGCGCCAACCGGTTCCACAGGAAGTCGCCGTAGCGGAACCGCCCTTCCCCGAAGCCGCTCAGATAGACGTGGCACAGGATGAAGCCCGACAGCGTGAAGAACGCCTCGACGCCCAGATAGCCCTTCTGGGCGATCGCCGGCGTGAAACCGACGTCCAGCTTGGGCCAATAGTGGAACAGCACCACCCAGAAGGCGGCGAAGAACCGGAGGGCCGTCAGGGGCTTTACGTGTGCGGCGTCGGGCATGACGTCGATCCTTAAGGGCCATCTTTCCTTCCCCCAACGGTGGAAAGATCGGCGTTCCCCGCCTATTTCACCTAGGGTGAAATGCATACGCGAACGCATACGCGAAACAGCGGCTCGTCCAATAACCTTAGAGAGGACCGATGAACGAACTCCTTAGCCTTGTCGCCGACCCGGCCGCCTGGGCCGCCTTGGTGACACTGGTGGTGATGGAAGTGGTTCTGGGGATCGACAACCTGGTCTTCATTTCGATCCTGTCGAACAAGCTGCCGCCCGACCAACGCACGAAAGTGCGCCGCATCGGCATTTCGCTGGCGCTGATCATGCGTCTGGTCTTGCTGTCGACCATCGCCTTCATCGTCGGCCTGACCGCGCCGGTCTTCGACCTCGGCATCGTCGGTCCCGTGGGATCGCACGGCGAACCGGGCTTCGAGACCGCCTTCTCGTGGCGCGACCTGATCCTGATCGCCGGCGGCGTCTTCCTGATCTGGAAGGCGACCAAGGAGATCCACCACACGGTCGACCCCGCCAAGAGCGACGACGTGCTGGAGAAGGACAAGGCCAGCGTGGTGATCTCGAACGTCGGCGCGGCGATCTTCCAGATCATCCTGCTGGACCTGGTGTTCTCGATCGACTCGATCCTGACGGCCGTCGGCATGACCGATCACCTGCCGATCATGGTCGCCGCCGTGATCATCGCGGTGCTGGCCATGCTGCTGGCCGCCGACCCGCTGGCCAACTTCATCAACGACAACCCGACCGTGGTCATGCTGGCCCTGGGTTTCCTGCTGATGATCGGCACCGTCCTGATCGCCGAGGGCTTCGGCGCCCACGTGCCCAAGGGCTACATCTACACCGCCATGGCGTTCTCGGGCGGCGTCGAGGGCCTGAACATGCTGGCTCGCAAGCGGGGTCCGAAGAAAGACCACTAGGGCGCGCACCCGATCGGCCGCCAGATACGCGCCAAGTAAATCAACGCTCTAATCGTCGTGTCATCCCGGAAGCCTCGCAGAGGCTATCCGGGACCCAGGGGCCGGCGCGGCGCGGTTGCCCTGGGTCCCGGCTCTCCGCTTCGCTGCGGCCGGGATGACACGGAGATGTTTTCTGGCGGCCAAGGTTTTCCCAGGCCGAAACGAGCCTCTACTTCCGGCGTTTGGGTCGTGATAGTCCGGCCATCCTCCGGCTATCGCTCCCAAGGCTCATGACCCAACAGACCTTCACCGACGCCGAGCGCCGCCTGACCCTGGCGGCGCTGATGATCGTCTTTCTGCTCAGCGCGCTGGACCAGACGATCGTGTCCACGGCCATGCCGCGGATCATCTCCGAGCTGAACGGCCTCAATCTCTATTCGTGGGTGACCACGGCCTATCTGCTGACCTCGACGGTGATGGTGCCGATCTGGGGCAAGCTGGGCGACATCTTCGGCCGCAAGCCGGTGCTGATCACCGGCATCACCATCTTCCTGGCCGGCTCGTGGCTGTCGGGGATCTCGGGCGAGTTCGGGACCATCCTGGGCGTGCCGGGCATGGTGCAGCTGATCGTGTTCCGCGCCCTGCAGGGCATCGGCGGCGGCGCCTTGTTCACCACCGCCTTCGCGATCATCGCCGACCTCTATCCGCCGCGCGAGCGGGGCAAGTTCGCCGGCATCTTCGGCTCGGTGTTCGGCCTGGCCAGCGTGCTCGGCCCCATCATCGGCGGCTATTTCACCGACCACGGCACGGTGCAGATCGGGACTCACATGGTCGCCGGCTGGCGCTGGGTGTTCTACGTCAACCTGCCGCTGTCCTTGCTTTCGCTGTTCATGGTCATCGTCAAGATGCCGCCGCTGGAGCATCGCCGCTCAGGCAAGATCGACTTCCTGGGCGCGGCCCTGCTGATCGCCGCCTTCGTGCCGCTGCTGCTGGCGCTGAGCCTGGGCGGCCACAACTTCGCCTGGCGCTCGCCGCAGAGCCTGGGCCTGTTCGCCCTGGCCGCCGTTTCCCTGGCCGCCTTCGTGGTGGTCGAGACCAAGGTCTCCAACCCGATCCTGCCGATGCACCTGTTCCAGAACCAGGTGTTCACCACCGCCAACACCGCCGGCTTCCTGATCTCGATGGCCTTCATGGGCGTGGTGATGTTCCTGCCGCTGTTCCTGCAACTGGGCCGCGGCGTGCCGGCCACGATCAGCGGCATGACCATGCTGCCGCTGATGGCCGGCCTGATCATCGGCAGCACGATCGCCGGCCAGCTGGTCAGCAAGACCGGCCAGTACAAGCCCTACATGATCGCCGGCGCATCGATGCTGCTGGTCTCGGTGTTCCTGCTGCACGACCTGTCGAAGATCCACAGCCTGCCCTTGCTGTGCCTGCTGCTGGCCTTCGTCGGCCTGGGCCTCGGCCCCGGTCAGAGCCTGTTCAACATCGCCACCCAGAACGCGGTCGATCCGCGCGACATCGGCGTGGCCACCAGCTCCAACCAGTTCTTCCGCCAGATCGGCTCGACGGTCGGCGCGGCCCTAGCTGGCACGATGCTGACCGCGCGCTTGGCCAACCTGCCGGGCGGCGGTCTTGATCTCGGCAAGCTGGAAGGCATGGCCGTCAAGGCCGCCGCGACCGGCCAGGCGGCCCACGCCGATCCGGTGCTGCAGGAGGCCCTGGTCCACGCGGTCAGCGGGGTGATGGTCGCGGCCCTGTTCGTGATCGCGGCGGGCCTCGTGACCATCTTCTTCATCCCCGCCCTGCCCCTGCGCTCGCGCCAGCCGGCGCCGGGCGCGCCGCCCCTGGACAAGGCCGAGCCGACGAACTGAGCGATCGTTCGTTCCGCGTTAGGTCCCTTTCTCCTCGTCATCCCGGCCGAAGCGAAGCGTAGAGCCGGGATCCAGGGGGTGACGGAACGCGGTGCGCGCCGCCCCTGGGTCCCGGATAGCCTCTACGAGGCTTCCGGGATGACGAGAGATTTTAGGGTCATCGATGCGGCGATATCTCGATGAATCCCTACTTCGCCGCCTTCCACTTGGCCTGCACCGCCGCCTTCACCGGCGCCGGCACGGGCGCGTAGCCCAGCTTGACGATGTCGGCGTCGCCGTTGGCGTAGCCCCAGCCGAAGAAGTCCCGCACCCGCTTGGCCCGGTCCGGCGCCGCGTCGTCGCGCAGCAGGCCGTAGCTGACCAGCACCAGCGGCCAGGTCGCCTTGCCTGGCCGATCCAGGGTCTGGACGCCGAAGCCCTTGGTGGCCGTCCACGGCGCGCTGTTGGCGAAGGCCGAGAAGGCCGCCGGCGAGGGGGTCACGAACGCCCCGTCGCGGTTCTTCAGCGCCACCAGGTCCAGCTTGTGGTCCAGGGCGTAGGCGTATTCGACATAGCTGATCGTGCCCATGGTGCCGGACATGATCTCGCTGATCCCGGCATTGCCCTTGCCGCCCAGGCCGATCGGCCAGGCCACGGTCTCGCCGGCGCCAGGGCCGGCCTTCCACTCGGGGCTGACCGCCGACAGGTAGCTGGTCAGCAGCAGGCTCATGCTGGCCGGGTCGGTGCGGTGGGCAACGGTGATCGGCCAGTCCGGCAGCTCCAGGCCCGGATTGAGGGTCTTCAGCGCCGGATCGTTCCACTTGGTGACCTTGCCCAGGAAGATCGCCGCCAGGGTCGCCGCGTCCAGCTTCAGCTTGCCGCTCTCCAGGCCCGGGACGTTGGTGACCAGCACCGTGCCGCTGATCACGAACGGAAATTGCGTGAGGCCCTTGGTCTTCAGGTCGGCGTCCGACAGCGGCATGGCGGTGACGCCGAAGTCGGCGGCCTTGCTCTCGATCTGGCTGATCCCGAAGGCCGAGTTCTGGCCCTGATAGGCGATCGGCTCGCCGCCGGCCTTCTGGTAGTCGGCGATCCAGGCCTTGAACAGCGGCGACTGGATCGAACCGCCGGAACCGGAGAGGCCCGGGGCGGGCGCCGAAGCCGGAGCCTGAGCCGGAGCCGTCTGGGCGACGACGGAGCCGGCCACGGCCAAACTCAACACGAACGCCACCGATGCAACGAGCGACTTCATAGGCTTCCTCCAGTGCTCAGGCGCGCGCCTGGCTATCCGCGATGCGTTGTTCGCATCGTCGGGGCCCGGACCGTGGGCGTCCGCCTGCCGCAGGGGAATGTGGCGCGAGGCCGCAGAGCTTGGCTGGAAGCCTAGAGGAAGCTGTAGGGATCCACGTCGATCACCACCCGCACCGAGTTCGGGACCTTGGCCCGGGCTCGCCAGGCGGCCATGAAGCCCTGCAGGTCGACATTGCGATCGGCCCGAACCAGGAACCGCTTGCGCCGGCGGCCGCGCACCAGCGACAGCGGCGCGTCGGCGGGACCGAACACCTCGACCCCCTCGGCATTGGGGATCACGGCGGCCAGGGCCTCGACATAGGACTCCAGCGCCGCCGCGTCGGGCCCGGAGGCGATCACCGCCGCCAGACGACCGAACGGCGGCAGGCCGGCGTCCTGGCGCATGCTCATCTCGGCCTCGATGAAGGCGTCGCGGTCCTGGGCCTTCAGGGCCTGCATCACCGCGTGCTCGGGCGAATAGGTCTGCAGCAGCGCCCGCCCCGGCTTCTCGTGCCGTCCCGCCCGGCCAGCCGCCTGGGCCAGCAGCTGGAAGGTCCGCTCGCCAGCCCGCAGGTCGCCGCCACGCAAGCTGAGGTCCGCGTCGACCACCCCCACCAGGGTCAGGTTCGGGAAGTTGTGACCCTTGGCCGCCGCCTGGGTGGCGACCAGGATGTCGATCTCGCCGGCCGCCATGGTGGCCACCAGGGTCCTGGCGGCCTCGGCGTCCATCACCGTGTCGGACGAGAACACCGCCACCCGGGCGTCGGGGAAGATGTGCCGCGCCTCCTCCTCGACCCGCTCTACCCCCGGGCCGATCGAGACCAGGCTGTCCTTGGCCCCGCAGTGCGGGCAGGCCTCGGGCTTCTTCATCGAAAAGCCCGTCAGGTGGCAGACAAGACGGCCGGTGTAGCGGTGCTCGACCAGCCAGCTGTCGGTGTCGGGCGACTTCATCTTCTCGCCGCAGGCCCGGCAGAGGACCAGCGGCGCATAGCCCCGGCGGTTCAGGAACAACATGGCCTGCTCGCCGCGCTGCAGGGTCACGGCCATGGCCTTGATCAGCGGCGGCGACAGCCAGCGGCCAGGCTCCGGCGGGGTCTGGCGCATGTCGACCAGGTCGATGTCGGGCAGCTGGGCCGCGCCATGGCGAGCCGACAGCCGCAGCCAGCGGTAACGGCCGGCCTGGGCGTTGAACAGGCTCTCCAAGGACGGGGTCGCCGAGGCCAGCAGGACGCTGGCCCCCTCGATCTTGGCGCGGGCCACGGCCAGGTCGCGGGCCTGGTAGATGAAGCCCTCTTCCTGCTTGAACGAGCTGTCGTGCTCCTCGTCGACCACGACCAGGCGTAGGCCTTTGAACGGCAGGAACAGCGCCGAGCGGGCCCCGACCACGATGCGGGCGTCGCCGCTGGCCACCGCCTCCCAGACCTGGCGGCGACGCGGCGGCGAGACGCCGGAGTGCCACTCGGCCGGTAGCGCCCCGAACCGCTCCTCGAAGCGAGCCAGCACCGCCTGGGTCAGGGCGATCTCGGGCAGCAGCACCAGCACTTGAGAGTCGGGACTCTCGGCCAGAGCGGCGGCGACGGCTTCCAGATAGACCTCGGTCTTGCCCGAGCCGGTCACCCCGTCCAGCAGCGCCGCCTGGAAGCCGCCGGCGTGCAGCATCTCGGTCAGCACCTCGACACAGGCCGCCTGGCCCGGATTGAGGTCGCGGGGCGGCAGGGAAAGGTCCGGCTGCGGCAGGCCACGCTCGGGCTCGACGAAGTCGACCGCCAGCGCGCCCTCGTCGACCAGCCCCTTCACCACGCCAGCCGAGACCCCCGCGGCCGAGGCCAGGGCGGCGCCCGAGAGCTTTTGCCCCTCGGCGGCGGTCAGCACCTTCAGCCGCGCCGGCGTCATGCGGGCGGGCTGGGTTCCGGTCAGGACCAGCACCTTGTCGGGCTTGGGCGGCGGATGGCGCAGGCCGCGCAGGGCCATGGCCAGAGGCCAGCCGGGCAGATCGACCGAATAGCGAGCGGCCCATTCCACGAAGGTCAGCACGCCGGGCGGCAGGGGCGGATCATCGACCCGCTCCAGCACCGGCTTCAGCGGCCGGTTGCCGCCGCTCCCGTCGCGCACGGCCATGACCACCCCGCGAATCACCCGCGGCCCCAGCGGCACGGTCACGTGGTCGCCCGGCCGCAGGTCCAGACCCTCCGGCTCGGCGTAGTCGAAGGCCTCCGGCAACGGCATCGGCAGCAGGACGGAAGCGATACGCGGCATGGTGCGATGCTTCTGCCGCGAAACCGCCCCCAGGTCGAGAGCACCGGCCGTGAACGTCATCAAGCGGGTGTTAACCGTCTTGCCGCTTCTCTAGGTCCAGAGTTTGTAACCGGTGGGGACGACGAATGAGCGACGCGACGCGAGCGACCAAGAAGGCCGTCGACCCGGAGAGCGTCCGCGACTTCCTCCGCACCGAGCCGGAGTTCCTGCGCCACGACGAGGACCTGCTGGGCGAGCTGGGCCTGAAGGTCGCCGCCGGCAATGTCGTCGACTTCGGTCCCGTCGCCCTGGCCAAGGCCGCCGCCGCCCACAAGCGCGAGGCCAGCGTCCGCCAGGCGATCGAGGCCAATGCCCGCGCCAACTTCTCGGCCCAGGCCCAGACCCACGCCGCGGTGATCGACATGCTCGACGCCCGCAACCATTCGGACCTGGCCCGCCGCGTCGACGAAATGGCGATGAAGCGCTTCGGCCTGGCCGCCGGGGTGATGGCGCTGGAAGGTCCCAGCCGGGTCCCGGCGGGCTGGCGCGCCCTGGCCGAGGGTCAGGTCGACATGCTGCTGGGCGACGCGCCCATCGCCCGCCTCGGCTTCTTCGCCCCGGCCCTGCACTTGTTCGACGAGCGGATGAACGTCATCCGCAGCATGGCCCTGGTCCGTATGGCCGTCTGGGAGCCGCGTCGTGAAGCGCTGATCGCCTTCGGCTCCAAGGACCCGGAAGGCTTCACGCCGGACATGGGCGCCGAACTGGTCAACTTCCTGGCCCGCGTGGTCGAGCGCACGGCCGAACGCTGGCCGGTGCTATGACCGCCAGCGTCGGGAGCGCCCGCCAGGCCTACACGGCCTGGCTGGACTACCTGACGCTGGAGCGCCGGGCCTCGCCCCGCACGGTGCGGGCCTATGGCGACAACGTCTTGGCCTATCTGAACTTCCTTGAACGCCACAACGCAGAGACGCCGAGTCTGGCCGCCATGGGCCAGGTCTCGGCCGCCGATCTACGCGGCTACCTGGCCTTTCGCCGGCAGGGCGAGAACGCCCTGGCGCCGCGCTCGATCTCCCAGGCGCTGTCGTCGATCCGCGCCTTCCATCGCTATCTCGACCAGCGCCATGGCGTGGCCAACGCCGCCGTCGAGCTGGTGCGCGGCCCGCGTCTGAAGATCGGCCTGCCGCGCCCCGTCTCCGAGGACCAGGCCCGCGACCTGATCGCCGAGGCGGCCGACGACCTCGAGCGCGACCCGTGGGAAACCGCCCGTGACGAGGCGGTGCTGACCCTGCTGTGGGGCTGCGGCCTGCGGATCTCCGAGGCGCTGTCGCTCACCTGGTCCGACGCGCCGCTGGGCGCTTCGCTGCGCATCACCGGCAAGGGCGGCAAGACCCGCATCACGCCAGTGTTGGACGCGGTGCGCGAGGCGGTCGACGTCTATGTGAACGAGCTGCCGTTCGTGCTGGGTCCCGACGAGCCCCTGTTTCGCGCCAAGCGCGGCGGGCCCCTGTCGCCTCGGCACGTCCAGGCCCTGGTCCAGACCCTGCGCGGGCGCCTGGGCCTTTCCGACCGGGTGACGCCACACGCCTTCCGCCACGCCTTCGCCACCCACCTGTTGGGGGCCGGCGCCGACCTGCGGGCGATCCAGGACTTGCTGGGCCACGCCTCGCTGTCGACCACCCAGCGCTACACCCAGGTCGACGCCGCCGGCCTGCTGGCCGCCTACCAGGCCGCCCATCCGAAGGCCTGACATGCGGCCGCCAGCTGCGGCTGAACGTCGCGAAACAGCGTTATAAGCTCGGCATTAACCGCGATTTTACGGCGCGAGCCCCCTCCTGATCTCGAAACCGCGCGCTTTTCGCCGACCGCGAGACGCGCCGCTCAACGAGGCCTCCGATGAAGTTCGACGACCTGAAGATCTCCACAAAGGTGGCGCTGCCGGCCATCATCCTGACGCTGATCGCCTTGGTGATCGTCGGTCTGGGGGCCTTCGAGTCGCGAAAGATCGAGGCCAATACGAAGGTTCTCGTCGAGCAGCGCGCGCCGGCCGAGCTGGAGATCGCCCGCTTCAATCGCCGCGTCTCGAGCATCGGCTATGCGACCTATCGCACCCTTTCGTACGATGGCGCCTCGCCAGAGGCCAAGCAGGCCAGCGAGGACCTGGACGCGGCCTACAAGGGCGCCAAGACAGGCCTGGAAAGGGTCAAGGCCGCCGACCTGGCGACCGCCAAGCAAATGACGGTGTTCGGGGCTCGCCTCGACAAGCTCTACGCCGCGGCCCGCAACGGCGCGGACATGGGGCTGCAGAACATGAACGACGCGGCCAAGATGATGATGGTCGGCATCGATCCGGACATCAGCAAGCTGACCGATGACATCGCCGCCTACAACGACGCCCACGTCGCCGAGACGAAGAGGATGGCGGACGAGGCTTCCAAGGAAGCCGCCGCCGGCACCGTGTTCTCGATCCTGTTCGGCCTGATCGCCGCCGGCGGCGCGCTGGTGCTGGCCCTGTGGATCGGCTCCAAGAAGATCGCCGCGCCCCTGGTCGCCACCGCCAAGACCATGGAAGTCCTCGCTCAGGGCTCGATCGACGTCGAGGTCCGGGGCGCCGAGCGCAAGGACGAGGTCGGCGCCATGGCCCGTTCGGTCCAGGTGTTCAAGGATAACGCCGTGGCCCTGCGCACCGCCGAAGCCGCCCAGCAGCGCGCCACCGCCGAGACCGAGGCCGAGCGCCGCCGCAACCAGGAGATCGCCGCGGCCTCCGCCAAGGAGCAGGCCTTTGTCATGGAAGCCATCGCCGGCGGCCTGACGCGTCTGTCGGACGGCGACCTGACCTACCGCCTTGAGCAGGATTTCCCCGAGGCCTACCAGCGCCTGCGCATGGACTTCAACGGCGCCATCGCCCAGCTGGAAGAGGCGATGAGCACCATCGTCCACGCCGCCAACGGCATCGGCGCCGGCTCGGACGAGATCGCCTCGGCCGCCGACGACCTGTCGCGCCGCAGCGAGCAGCAGGCCGCCAGCCTGGAAGAAACCGCCGCCGCCCTGGACGAGATCACCGCCACGGTGAAGCGTTCGTCGGCCGGCGCCCTGGAAGCCGCGAAGGTGGTGGGTTCGACCCGCACCGACGCCGAACGCTCCAGCGTCGTGGTCCGCAACGCCGTCGAAGCCATGAACCAGATCGAGAAGTCGTCGCAGTCGATCAGCCAGATCATCGGCGTCATCGACGAGATCGCCTTCCAGACCAACCTCTTGGCCCTGAATGCCGGCGTCGAAGCCGCGCGGGCTGGCGACGCTGGCCGCGGCTTCGCGGTTGTCGCCCAGGAAGTCCGGGCCCTGGCCCAGCGCTCGGCCGACGCGGCCAAGGAAATCAAGACCCTGATCTCGACGTCCAGCCAACAGGTCAACCAAGGCGTCAGCATGGTCGGCCAGACGGGCGAGGCCCTGCAGGCCATCGTCGGCAAGGTCGGCGAGATCGACGCCCTGGTCGGCGAGATCGCCGCCTCGGGCCAGGAGCAGGCCACCGGCCTCAACCAGGTCAACGCCGCCGTCAACCAGATGGACCAGACCGTCCAGCAGAACGCCGCCATGGTCGAGCAGTCGACCGCCGCCTCCCACGCCCTCAAGGGCGAGGCCAGCAATCTGATGCAGATGATTTCGCGCTTCCAGGTGAGCGGCCGTTCGGCCAACACGGCCGCCTCGACTCGCACGGCGCGCCGTCCGGCCGCCCCGGCCCCGTCGCGTCCGGCCGCTCCGGCGCCCAGCCGAGGCCCGTCTCTGGCCAGTTCGACCAGCCGTCCGGGCGCCAACCCGGTCGCCGCCGTCCAGGCCAAGCTGGCCAGCTTCGCCCAGAGCGCCCGTGGCGGCTCCGCCCAGCCCGTCAGCGAAGACTGGGAAGAGTTCTGATCCCTCAAGTTCAGTAAGCGTAAGCCCCGTCCGCCGACGGGGTCCTCCCCTCGAAGCGAATGGCCCCGCCCCCCTCAGGCGGGGTCATTTTCTTTTTTGGCCGGAACCGAGAGCGCCGCGGCGACGCTCCATTTGGTAGATCACCAACGGATCCTCGCCGTGCCACGCCTCGCCAAAGCCCTCGCCGCTCCTTCGCGTTCAGCGCTTTCCTTCGGCTCGACGGTCGTGGACTGGCTGACCCTGGGCGTGTTGGGCGCAGCGACCGTGGCGCTGGCGATCTCGTCCCGCCGCGCCAAGACTCCCAAGGCGCGATGATCGGCGTCATGCCGCTCCAACCCGACCTGTTCGCCCGGCCGCCGCCGCCCGACCTGCCGGAAGGCCTACGCTACCGGCCCGACTTGATCACGCCCGAGGAGGAACGCGACCTCGCGGCTCGCTTCGAGACCCTGCCGTTCAAGCCGTTCGAGTTCCACGGCTATACCGGCCATCGCCAGGTGGTGTCGTTCGGCTGGCGCTACGATTTCGGCCGCCGCAGCCTGGATCCAACGACGCCGATCCCGGATTTCCTGCTCCCGTTGCGAACCAAGGTCGCCGCCTTCGCGGACCAGGCGCCGGAGGCCTTCGAGCAGGTTCTCGTATCGCTATACGAACCCGGCGCCGTCATCGGCTGGCATCGCGACCGGCCGGAGTTCGACGAAGTCGCCGGGGTGTCGCTGCTGACGCCGTGTCGGTTCCGTCTGCGACACAAGGTGTCCGGCGGCTGGGAGCGCCGTGCCTTCGAGGCCGCGCCACGCTCGGCCTACCTACTGTCGGGAGCCGCGCGGACGGACTGGGAGCACAGCATTCCGCCGCTGGAGACGCGGCGCTATTCGGTGACGTTCAGGACCCGGGCCTAGGGGGCCGGTGTCTGGGCGATCATCACGGCCACCGGGCAGCCGTCGACCAGACGCGCCACGGCCCGTTCGCCATGCGCCTTGGGCATCTTCGACAGCGGCTGAACCTGCAGCGCCTCGGGATGGCCGGCATGCTCCAGCCCATTGTTCCTGCAACCCGGCGCCTGCGGACCGCGCACGAAGCCCAGCGGCGGCGCGGGCTTGAAGGCCCGTCGAGACCACGAGAGCGCTCGGGCTTCCTTGACGGTCGCCGGCTTGGCCGCGTGAGGGACCACGATGAGCTCCCCGACCGGCTGGGTCCTGGCGGAGGGGCGCTGCCCGTTCAGGTAGCCCGTCAGGCCGATCTCGGGAGCGGCCTGCAAAGCGGCGGCGAAGGTCAGGGCGGACAAAAGCATGGCGGGGCTCCAGGGGAACCCCGCCACTCTACGTTCGATTGACCAATACGGTCATCAACTATCGTAAAGGCCTGTTACGCCTGCCCAGTTAGGCCTGCATCGTCCAGCCTTCGACGCCCATCGCCGCCTGGCGGAAGGCTTCCGAGCGGGTCGGATGCGGGTGGCAGGTGCGGGCCACGTCTTCCGAGGCGCCGCCGAACTCCATGGCCACGCAGATCTCGGCGATCATGTCGCCGACGTTCGGGCCCACGGCGTGGGCGCCCAGGATGCGGTCGGTCTTGGCGTCGGCCAGAACCTTCACGAAGCCGTCGGTCTCGTGGTTGATCTTGGCGCGGCTGTTGGCCAGGAACGGGAACTTGCCGACCTTGTAAGCGATGCCCGCGGCCTTCAGGTCCTCCTCGGTCTTACCGACCGTGGCGACTTCCGGCTTGGTGTAGATGACGCCCGGGATGATGTCGTAGTTCACGTGGCCGGCCTTGCCCGCGATCATCTCGATGCAGGCCACGGCCTCGTCCTCGGCCTTGTGGGCCAGCATGGGCCCCGAGGTCACGTCCCCAATGACCCAAATCCCGTCGACGCCGGTCTTGTAGTGGTTATTGGCGATGACGCCGCGCTTGTCCGGCGTGATGCCGACGCTCTCCAGGCCCAGGCCCTGGGTGAACGGACGACGGCCGATGGCGACCAGCACGTAGTCGGCCTCGATCGTCACGGCCGCGCCGCCGGCGACTGGCTCGTGGGTCAGCTTGACGCCCTTGGCCGAAGCCTCGGCGCCGGTGACCTTGGCCCCCAGCTGGAACTTGAAGCCCTGCTTGGTCAGGATCTTCTGGAAGGCGTTGGCCACTTCCAGGTCGGTGCCCGGCAGGATGCGGTCCAGGAACTCGACGACGGTGACTTCCGCGCCAAGGCGCTTCCAGACCGAGCCGAGCTCCAGGCCGATGACGCCGGCGCCGACCACGACCAGGCTCTTGGGCACTTCCGGCAGCGACAGGGCGCCGGTCGAGTCGATGATGCGCTTGTCGTCGATCGTCACGCCCGGCAGCGGGGTCGGCTCCGAACCGGTGGCGATGACGATGTTCTTGGTCTCGAGGATGGTTTCCGAACCGTCCTCGGCCTTCACGACCACCTTGCCGGGTCCGTCGATGCGGCCCCAGCCCTTCACGTAGTCGACCTTGTTCTTCTTCATCAGGAACTCGACGCCCTTGGTCAGGGCTTCGACGCTCTCGCTCTTCTGGGCCATCATCTGCACGAGGTTCAGCTTCGGCTTGACCTCGATGCCCAGCTTGGCGAACTCGCCGCCGGCCGCGGCTTCGTAATATTCCGAGGCGTGCAGCAGGGCCTTCGACGGCATGCAGCCGACGTTCAGGCAGGTGCCGCCCAGCTTGCCGCGGCCTTCGACGATGGCGGTCTTCAGACCCAGCTGGCCGGCGCGGATAGCCGCGTTGTAGCCACCAGGACCGCCACCGATGATGACGACGTCGTACTGAGCCATGGGTCTTCGCCTTCAGGACGCGCCGGGAGCGGCGCCGGACAAAATATGGGGCCTCGCCGGCCACATTGTCAGACCTCTGGAGGCGCGTGTTCCTTAGAGGCAAGCGGCCCAAAACGAAACCCGCTTTCGACGTCCAGACCTTGAAAATCAAGGAGAATGGACGGCTCGCATCAGCGAAGCGCCCCGCCGTTCCCGCGAGCTTGGCCACAGAGCGAACACCGTGACGCCTGGAGAGCGCCACGGACCGGTGGCGTCATGTCGCCATGAACCCGCGCCTCCGCCTCGCGACCGCCTTCGCCGCCCTGGTCCTGACCGCCGGCGCGCCGCTGCCCGCGCCGGCCAGCATCAGCCAGATCCCGATCGCCAGCGGCAAGGCCGGCGACACCTTGGCGGTGCTCTATTCGGGCGATGGCGGCTGGGGCGCCCTGGACGAAAAGCTGGCCCGCCACTTGGCCGACAACGGCGTGCCGACGGTGGGCGTCAACTCCCTGACCTACTTCCGCACCCGGCGCTCGCCCGCCGGCGCGGCCGAGGATCTGGCGAGCGCCCTACGCGCCTACGAGGGCCTCTGGGGCCGCAAGACCGTGGTGCTGATCGGCTATTCGTTCGGCGCCGACGCCCTGCCGGCGATCCTGCCACGGCTGCCGGCCGACCTTCGCGCCCAGGTCAGTCATGTCGTGCTGATCGGGACCGGCCCGCACGGCGACCTGCAGTTCCACCCGGCCAGCTGGCTGAACCTGGCGACGCGCGACTCCTTCCCCGTGCGGCCCGCGATCGACGCGCTGAAGGACGTGAAGATCACCTGCATCTATGGCGACCAGGAACGGGCGGACATCTGCCCCACCCTGCCCGACGCCGAGGTCGCCAAGATCCGGCTGCCCGGCGGCCACCACTTCAACGGCGACTACGCCGCCCTGGGCGACGCGGTGTTGCGGGCCAGCCGCTAGGCGGACCAATCCTCGAGGTCGAGGCCTTCGATCCGGGCAAACTCCCTGGTATTCGATGTCACGAGCGTCCAGCCACGATTGATGGCTTGGCCTGCGATAAACGAGTCGGCCAGACCGATCGTCTCGCCTTTCCGCTTGAGGCTTGCGCGGATGTGCGCGGCGGCGGCGGCGTCGTCCGACGCCCAATCCACCAAACGAAACAGCGCACACATGGCCAGCACGCGTTCAGCCTGGAATTCCGGCCGCGCGCTCGCTTGGGCCCCAAACATCAGTTCATGGAAGACGACGGCGCTGAGGTACAGGACTTCGCCGCCGTCGGCGAGATCTTGGAGGCGGTCACGCAGACCCTCGCCGCGCCCACGGAGCATGTCCACAAGGACGCAAGTGTCGAACGCCAGCACCATCAATCGAGGTCGATCGCCCCGCGCTCAGAGGCCGGCTGCTCGCGCTCGGGAAAGGGTTCGTCCGTGATCGTATCCAGACGGGCCCAGAACGCCTGCCATTCTTCCTTGTTCTTGGGACGAGACGGTAGAGGCTCCAGGATCACCTTGTCGCCATCGCGGCGGATGACGACCTCCGAACCTTCCAGGTGAAAAGCCTCGGGCAGGCTGACGGCCTGACTGCCGTCATGCATGAACAGCTTGGCTCGCGCGATCTCGAACTTGCCCATCGGAACGCCTCGTATCCTCGGACGCCAAGATACAGCATCCGCGTCCCGGCTCAATCGCGCTCAGGACAGCGGCGCCGCCAATCCGTATCTGGCCGCCAACCACCGCGTGATCGGGCGGGCGTCGCTCAGGAAAGATAGGCCATTGGCGGACTGGATCTCGCCATGCGGACCAGGGTCCAAGGCGGGCTCCGTCAGGATCAGGGTCGGGGCGTTCTGGTGCTCTTCGCCGAGGCGTTCGACCAGGGCCGCACGCGGACGGGCGTAGTCGACGCGGACGATGTCGAGGGCCTCGCGCAACTGCGGATAGGCGGCCAGGTAGCCTTCCATCATCGCGCAATCCGGGCAGAAGCGCTGCTGGCCGTCCTTCTCGAAGCCCATCGGCAGCAGATAGAGCGTGTCCTTGGCCATCGTGCGGACTCCCGAAACGAAAACGGCCCCGACGCATAGCGCACGGGGCCGTCGAAGCGAAGAAGCCCGCCGGGGTCGGGCGGGCTTCTCGTAGGTCTTAGAGGTCCAGCAGCAGGCGCTGCGGGTCTTCCAGGGCTTCCTTGACCTTGACCAGGAAGGTCACGGCGCCGGCGCCGTCGACCACGCGGTGGTCGTAGGACAGCGCCAGGTACATCATCGGCCGGATCTCGATCTTGCCGGCCACGACCATCGGACGTTCCTTGATGGCGTGCATGCCCAGGATGCCCGACTGCGGCGCGTTCAGGATCGGCGTCGACATCAGCGAGCCGTAGATGCCGCCGTTGGTGATCGTGAAGGTGCCGCCTTGCATGTCCTCGATCGACAGCTGGCCGTCGCGAGCCTTCTTGCCCAGGGCGCCGATGGCCTTTTCGATCTCGGCCAGGTTCAGGGTGTCGGCGTCACGGACGACCGGAACCACCAGACCCTTGTCGGTGCCGACGGCGACGCCGATGTCGTAGTGGTTCTTGTAGACGATGTCCGTGCCGTCGATCTCGGCGTTGACGTCCGGCACCGACTTCAGGGCGGCGACCACGGCCTTGGTGAAGAAGGACATGAAGCCCAGCTTCACGCCGTGGCGCTTTTCGAAGATGTCCTTGTACTGGCCGCGCAGGGCCATCACCGCGGTCATGTCGACCTCGTTGAAGGTCGTCAGCATGGCGGCGGTGTTCTGGGCTTCCTTCAGGCGGCGGGCGATCGTCTGACGCAGACGCGTCATCTTCACGCGTTCCTCGCGCTCGTGCAGGGCGCGCGGCGCGGCCGGAGCGGCGGCCGGAGCCGGGGCCGAAGCGCGAGCCTCCAGGGCAGCGAGAGCGTCGCCCTTGGTCACACGGCCGTCCTTGCCGGTGCCCGCGACCTTCGACAGGTCAAGGCCCGTCTCGGCGGCGATGCGGGCCGGAGCCGGGCTGACCGGCGCGGCGGCGGCCGGAGCCGCAGCGGCGGGGGCCGGAGCCGGGGTCGGCGCGGGAGCCGGAGCCGGAGCGGCGGCCTTCGGAGCGGCGGCGGCCGGAGCGGCCGAGGCGGTCGCGCCCTCGCTGACCACGCCCAGGATCGTGCCCGGAACGACGGTCGCGCCTTCCTCGGCGCCGATCGCCGACAGGACGCCGTCGGCCGGCGACGCGACCTCCAGGCTGACCTTGTCGGTTTCCAGCTCRACGAGGATCTCGTCTTTCTTCACGGCCTCCCCGGCCTTTTTGGTCCAGCGAGCGACCGTCGCTTCCGTGACGGATTCGCCGAGGGCGGGGGTCATGATGTCGGCCATGGGGCTTTCCGAGTCTTTCTTGCTTGGTCCGGCGGGTTTTCTAGTCTTACGGGGCGACGCTTACGCGAAAGCCTCGTTGAGGAAGGTCTCGAGTTCTTTCAGGTGGCGGCTCATCAGGCCCGCGGCCGTGGAGGCCGAGGCGGGACGGCCCACATAGCGGGCGCGCTTGGCCTTGATGTCCAGCTTGTCGAGCGTCAGCTCCAGCCACGGATCGACGAAGGTCCAGCCGCCCATGTTCTTGGGCTCTTCCTGACACCAGACCAGGTCGGCGTTCTTGAAGCGGCCCAGCACCTGCATCAGCGACTTCATCGGCCATGGATAGAATTGCTCCAGGCGCAGCAGGTAGACGTCGTCGCGGCCGGTCTTGGCGCGCTGGTCGACCAGGTCGAAATAGACCTTGCCCGAGCAGACGACGACCCGCTTGATCTGATCGTCGCTCTTCAGCGTGATCCCGCCGACGTCGCAGCCGGCTTCGGCGCCGTCCACCATCACGCGGTGGAAGGTCGAACCTTCGGTGAAGTCGGCCAGGTTCGAGACGGCGCGCTTGTGGCGCAGCAGGCTCTTGGGCGTCATCACGATCAGCGGCTTGCGGAACTCGCGCTTCATCTGACGACGCAGCGCGTGGAAGTAGTTGGCCGGGGTCGTGCAGTTGATGACCTGCATGTTGTCTTCGGCGCACGACTGCAGGAAGCGCTCCAGGCGGGCCGAGCTGTGCTCGGGGCCCTGGCCCTCGTAGCCGTGCGGCAGCAGCATCACGAGGCCGCTCATCCGCAGCCACTTGCGCTCGCCCGAGCTGATGAACTGGTCGATCACCACCTGGGCGCCGTTCACGAAGTCGCCGAACTGGCCTTCCCACAGGGTCAGGGTGTTCGGGTCGGCCAGCGAGAAGCCGTACTCGAAGCCCAGCACCGCCTCTTCCGACAGGGCCGAGTCGATGACCTCGTAGTGGGCCTGGCCGCTGCGGATGTTGTTCAGCGGCGTGTAGTGCTCCTCGGTCGTCTGGTCGACGACGTCGGAGTGGCGCTGGGTGAAGGTGCCGCGCACCGAGTCCTGGCCCGACAGGCGGACCGGGAAACCCTCGTCGAGCAGGGTGCCGAAGGCCAGGTGTTCGGCCGTGCCCCAGTCGATGCCCTCGCCCTTCTCGATCGCCTCGCGGCGATTGTCGATCGCGCGCTTGACGGTCTTGTGGGCGTTGATGCGGTCCGGAACGCTGGTGATCTGGCGGCCGATTTCCAGCAGGCGGGTCCCGGGGAAGTCGGTCTTGCCGCGACGGTCCTCGTCGACCGGCAGGGCCAGACCCGCCCACTTGCCATCCAGCCAGTCGGCCTTGTTGGCCTTGTAGCTCTTGCCGGCGTCGAATTCCTTGTCGAGGAAGGTCTCGAATTCGGTGACCCAGCCGTCCGACTCCGTCTGGCTGATCACGCCCTCGGCGATCAGACGGTTGGCGTAGAGTTCGCGCGTCGGGGGGTGACCCTTGATCTTCGCGTACATCAGCGGCGACGTCATGGTCGGGTCGTCGCCTTCGTTGTGACCGAAGCGACGGTAGCAGAACATGTCGATGACCACGTCCTTGCCGAACATCTGGCGATACTCGGTCGAGACCTTGGCGGCGAAGACCACGGCCTCAGGATCGTCGCCGTTCACGTGGAAGATCGGGGCCTCGACCATCAGGGCGACGTCCGAGGGATACGGCGAGCTGCGCGAATAGCGCGGGCTGGTCGTGAAGCCGATCTGGTTGTTGACGATGAAGTGGATGGTGCCGCCCGTGCGATAGCCCTTCAGGCCCGACAGGGTGAAGCACTCGGCCACCACGCCCTGGCCGGCGAAGGCGGCGTCGCCGTGCAGCAGCAGCGGCAGAACGTGGCCGCGGCCGGCGTCGGGCTGTTCGCGCAGGGCGAAGGCCTGCTTGGCGCGGGCCTTGCCGATCACGACCGGGTTGACGATTTCCAGGTGCGACGGGTTGGCCGTCAGCGACAGGTGGACCTTGTTGTCATCGAACTCGCGGTCCGACGAGGCGCCCATGTGGTACTTCACGTCGCCCGAGCCCTCGACGTCCGAGGGGACCGACGAACCGCCTTGGAACTCGTGGAAGATCACGTGGTAGGGCTTGCCCATCACGGCGGCCAGCACGTTCAGGCGGCCGCGGTGGGGCATGCCCAGGACGATGTCCTTCACGCCCAGCGCGCCGCCGCGCTTGATGATCTGCTCCATGGCCGGGACCAGGGCTTCGCCGCCGTCGAGGCCGAAGCGCTTGGTGCCGGGGAAGCGCTTGTGCAGGAAGCGCTCGAAGCCCTCGGCCTCGATCAGCTTCTTCAGGATGGCGACCTTGCCCTCCTTCGAGAAACTGATTTCCTTGTCGCGGCCCTCGATGCGCTCCTGCAGCCAGGCCTTCTCGTTCGGGTCGGAGATGTGCATGTACTGCACGCCGACATTGCCGCAGTAGGTGCGGCGGACGATCGACAGGATCTCGCGGATCGAGGCGGTCTCGAGGCCCAGCACGAAGTCGAGGAAGATCGGACGGTCGTAGTCGGCGTCCGAGAAGCCGTAGGTGGCCGGATCCAGTTCCGGGGCGGGCTTCGGCGGCTCCAGGCCCAGCGGGTCGAGATTGGCGGCGAGGTGGCCGCGCATCCGGTAGGCCCGGATCATCATGATGGCGCGCAGGCTGTCCAGCGTGGCGGCGCGGACGGCTTCGGCCGACGAGCCGGGAGCCTTGCCCTCGATCGCCTTGGCGACCTTGGCCTCGACGGCCGGGGCGACGCTGGCCCACTGGCCGTCCAGGGCCGACAGCCAGTCGGGACGGACGCTGGGCACCTTCTTGGGCGTCCAGGCCGGATCTTGAGCGGCGCGCTTAACGTTGTCGGCCTGCTCCTGCAGGCTGGCGAAGAAGGCATTCCACGAGGGTTCGACCGAGCCGGGGTTCTCCGCCCATTGGGCGTAGAGGTCTTCCACGAACGCCGCATTGGCGCCGTAGAGGAACGAGGTCTCGGTCAAGACCTGATTGATGATGCCTGCGTCGTCCGCCATCGTTCTTCGCCTTAGATCCGCTTTGTCTACGGGACCGGTACCGGAAGCCCGTAAATATAGTCTCTCAATCACCCCGGCGCCCGTCGCTTGACGGGGCCCAGGTGATTTTTTCGGATCGTCGACTGGCGGTCGCAAAAAACCTGGGCCCCGCGCGGGGCGGGGTTTCGGTGTCTAGTTAGCCTTTCAGGACCTCAAGCAGGGTTTCACCCAGCTTGGCCGGCGACGGCGAAACGCGGATGCCCGCGTCTTCCATCGCCGCGATCTTGTCCTCGGCGCCGCCCTTGCCGCCCGACACGATCGCGCCGGCGTGGCCCATGTGACGGCCCGGAGGCGCCGTACGACCGGCGATGAAGCCGACCATGGGCTTGCTGCGGCCGCGCTTGGCTTCGTCCTTGATGAACTGAGCGGCTTCTTCTTCGGCCGCGCCGCCGATCTCACCGATCATGACGATCGACTTGGTGGCTTCGTCGGCCAGGAACAGTTCCAGGATGTCGATGAACTCGGTGCCCTTGACCGGGTCGCCGCCGATGCCGACGGCCGTGGTCTGGCCGAGGCCGGCATTGGTGGTCTGGAAGACCGCTTCGTAGGTCAGGGTGCCCGAACGCGACACGACGCCGACCGAGCCCGCCGAGAAGATCGAGCCCGGCATGATGCCGATCTTGCACTGGTTGGGCGTCAGGACGCCCGGGCAGTTCGGGCCGATCAGGCGCGACTTGCTGCCTTGCAGGGCCTTCTTGACCTTGACCATGTCCAGCACCGGGATGCCTTCGGTGATGCAGATGATCAGCGGGATCTCGGCGTCGATGGCTTCCAGGATCGAGTCGGCCGCGAAGGGCGGCGGGACATAGATCACCGAGGCGTCGGCGCCGGTGCGGTCCTTGGCTTCGGCGACGGTGTCGAACACCGGCAGGCCGATATGGGTCTGGCCGCCCTTACCGGGCGTGACGCCGCCGACCATCTTGGTGCCGTAGGCGATGGCTTGTTCGGAGTGGAACGTGCCTTGGGCGCCGGTGATGCCCTGGCAGATGACCTTGGTGTGGGAACCGATCAGAACCGACATTTAGCGGGCGCCCTTCACAGCGGCGACGATCTTCTCGGCGCCGTCAGACAGATCGTTGGCGGCGATGACGTTCAGGCCGCTTTCCGAGATGATTTTCTTGCCGAGTTCGACGTTGGTGCCTTCCAGGCGAACGACCAGCGGGACCTGCAGGCCCACTTCCTTCACGGCGGCGATGACGCCTTCCGCGATGATGTCGCAGCGCATGATGCCGCCGAAGATGTTGACCAGGATGCCCTTCACGGCCGGATCGGCGGTGATGATCTTGAAGGCCGCGGTGACCTTCTCCTTCGAGGCGCCGCCGCCGACATCCAGGAAGTTGGCCGGCTCGGCGCCGTACAGCTTGATGATGTCCATGGTGGCCATGGCCAGGCCCGCGCCATTGACCATGCAGCCGATTTCGCCGTCGAGGGCGATGTAGGCCAGGTCGTACTTGCTGGCTTCGATTTCCTTGGGGTCTTCTTCGCTCTCGTCGCGCAGCGCCTTGATGTCGGCGTGGCGGAACAGCGAGTTGCCGTCGAACGACAGCTTGGCGTCCAGCACCTTCAGGTGATCATCCGCCGTCACGATCAGCGGGTTGATCTCCAGCATGGCCATGTCCTTGGCCATGAACGCCGTATACAGCTGGTTCAGCAGCGAGCCGGCTTCCTTGGCCAGGGCGCCGGTCAGGCCCAGGGCCTTGGCCAGGGCGCGGGTATGGGTCGGCCACACGCCGGTCGCCGGGTCGATGGTGAAGGTGTGGATCTTCTCGGGCGTCGAGTGGGCGACGTCCTCGATGTCCATGCCGCCTTCGGTCGAGGCGACCACCGAGACCTTGCTCGAGGCGCGGTCGACCAGCAGCGACAGGTAGAATTCCTTGGCGATCGCCGCGCCTTCTTCGATGTAGAGGCGGTTGACCTGCTTGCCCTTGGGGCCGGTCTGGTGGGTCACCAGCACGCGGCCGAGCATTTCCTCGGCGTTGAGGCGGACCTCTTCGACCGACTTGACGACGCGGACGCCGCCCTTGGCGTCGGGGCCCAGGCCCTCGAACTTGCCCTTGCCACGGCCACCGGCGTGGATCTGGCTCTTCACGACGAAGACCGACGTACCGAGCTTTTCGGCGGCGGCGGCGGCTTCGTCGGGCGTGAAGGCGGCGAAGCCGCGCGGCACGGGAGCGCCGAACTCGGCGAGTACGGCTTTGGCTTGATGTTCGTGGATGTTCATGAGGGCCCGGTCTCGACGACGGCTTTCTGAAATGTGGCCGGGTTATAGGAGCGGTATTTCGCAGGCGCAACCGCGTGAGGGCGATAAGGTGAAGGCTTGCGCGCTTATCTTGTCGGGTAGGACGCCCTCGCCACGGGTTCGGGCGCCTCTGCAAAGGGAAACCCTTGACCCTGCGGAAGTGTTACCGGTCACACCCTTCGGGCGCGAAACATCCTGTCCACCGGTGTCAGTCGGCGTCGTCCTTCAGGAAACACACGATCAGGGCCGCGATCGCCGCCGCGTCGCGGTCGCCGCTGTCCTTGGCCGGCAGGTAGGCGCTGAAGTTCAGGCCGGTCATATCCATCGCGCCGACATCGACGCCGTCGCGGCTGAAGATGTAGCCGATCGTCCCGCCGCCGTTGAGCGGCAGACCGCTCTCGACCACCTTGGTCTCCAGCCGATAGGTGCGACCGCCGAAGCGTAGCTCGCCAGCCCGTTGGGGCTGCTGCAGCCGGCTGAGGAAGGTGCCCTTGGACCGCGCCAGGGCGAACGCGGCGTCGGCGCCGGCCTTCGCGCCCTCGAAAGTGCAGACATATTGCAGCCGGTCGTGCTTGAACGTGATCCAGCTCAGGCCCAGCCGGCTCTCGCCGCCGCCGCAATAGACCACCACCTCTCCCAGCGACGGCGAGGTGACATGGATCTCGACCTTGGCCTTGCTGCCCTTGAAGAACGGCATCGAATTGGTCGACGAGACGCCGCCGTAATAGCCCTCGTACTCGCCCAGCTGGAAGCCGGGCCGCAGCAGGCGCGGGCCCTTCTTGCCCTGCAGCTTGACCTTCTCGGTGCGTTCAGTGACCGGCGCGGCGGCCTGGGCCGACCCGACGAGCGCCAGACCCATGGCGAACGAAAGCGCGATAGCGACGAATTTCATGGCGAGCCCCACCCCGACTGTTGTCGAGGCGGAGCTTGCCACAGAACCGCGTTATCTCAACCCTTGCGTTCAGAGTGGGGCGAAACCGAAGCCGTCGCGCGACGCTCCAGCTTGCCCCAGCCCACCCGGCCGCCGCGGATGGCCATGACCACCGACTTGACCACGACGTAGTACATCAGCTGGCGATAGCCGAACCGCTGCACCGGCAGGAACGGCAGATCGGCCCACGGGGCGCGCTTCTCCAGCGCCATGCCTAGGGCGCCGGCTGAGAGATCGACAGCGATGAACACCGCCCAATAGGCCAGGCCCAGCAGCATGTCGTCGGGCCGCCACTCGACCGGATGGGCCACCGCGCCGTAGAGGCCGGCGACCAGGCTCCAGATCACCGCCAAATCGACCAGCGGTGCGGCCACGGCCAGCAGGATCTGGAACAGCCAGATCTGCGGCAGGGCCACGAAGCCCAGCACCGGGGCCTTGCGGCTGAACATCGCCTGGCGGTGCTTCCAGACGCATTGCAGCGTGCCGAACGACCAGCGGAAGCGCTGCTTCAGCAGGCCGCCGACGGTGTCCGGCGCCTCGGTATAGGCGCGGGCCTCGGGGTCGAAGGCCACCTTCCAGCCGGCGCGCTGGCAGGCGATCGTCAGGTCCTGGTCCTCGGCCAGGGTGTCGGCTGGATAGCCGCCCAGGGCGTCGAGCACGCTCTTGCGCCAGGCCCCGACCGCGCCCGGCACCACCGTGACCGCGCCCAGGGCCGACAGGGCCCGCCGTTCCAGGTTCTGGGCGGTGACGTATTCCAGGGCCTGCCAGCGGGTGACGATGTTCAGGCGGTTGCCGACGATGGCATTGCCGGCCACGGCGCCGACATCGGGATCCTGGAACCAGCGGGCCAGCCGGCCGATCGTCTCGGGCGGGAACAGGGTGTCGGCGTCCAGGGCCACGACGAACTCGCCCTTGGCCACGGCCAGGCCGCGGTTCACGGCCCGCGCCTTGCCGCCGTTCTCGAAGGACAGCAGCGTCACGCGCGGATCGCTGGCGAAGTGGTCGCGAACCTCCTGCGCCGTGCGGTCCTTTGAGCCGTCGTCCAGGACCAGCACCTCGAGGTTCTTCCAGTCGCTCTCCAGGATCCGCGCGATCGAGGCGGCGATCACCTTCTCCTCGTTGAAGCAGGGGATCAGCACGCTGACCAAGGGACCGTTGTCGCTGTCGAGGTCGGCTGGCTCCTCGTGCGTCCAGAAGCGGTGGACCAGGGCCAGGCTGGCCAGGAAAACCAGCCGCGCCACGCCCAGGAAGATCGCCGTGATGAACAGCCAGGTCATCGCCGCCTGCGTCCAGCGGAAGAAGTCGAACCCCACGCGGTCGACGGCCAGGTCCAGGGCGGTGCGCGAGGTGGGCGGCATCACCTGCTGCGAGGTCATGCCGGCCAGCTCGCCCACCGTGACCAGGCGATAGCCACGCGCGCGGATCTGATCGATCAGCCCCGGCAGCGCCGCCACGGTGCGGCTGCGGTCGCCGCCGGCGTCGTGCAGCAGCACCACCTGACCCGGGTTGTTCCCCGGATTGTCGAGGCGATCCAGGACCCGATCGATGATCTGTTGCGACGACGGCTTCTGCCAGTCGTCGGGATCGATGCGCAGGCCGACGGTCATGTAGCCGAGCGTCTGGGCGATCACGAGCGGCGCGACCTCGTGCGGCGTCGATGGCTCGGCGTCGCCGAAGAACGGTGGCCGGAACAGGCGCATCGAGCGGCCGGTCAGCACCTCGAACAGGCGCTGGGTGGCGTTCAGCTCGACCTGCACCTGCGGCAGCGGCGTCTCGGCGATGTTGGGGTGGGTCCAGCTGTGGCCGCCCACGTCGTGGCCCTCGGCGACCTCGCGCTCGACCAGGTCGGGCCGCCGCTGCATGTTCTGGCCGATCACGAAGAAGGTGGCCGGGGCGTTCTTCTGTTTGAGGACGTCCAGGATCCTGGGCGTCCAGCGGGCGTCAGGGCCGTCGTCGAAGGTCAGGGCCACCAGGCCCTTCTTCTGGCCGTAGCGCTCGATCACGTACGAGCTGGGGATGACGTCGTAGGTCTCGCCCGAGATCAGGCCGGTGTCGGGATCGAACTCCAGGCCGCGCTTGCCCGGGGTCGGCAGCTGGGCGATCCGCAAGACCTCGCCGCCGCCGTCGAAGTCGACGCCCTGACCATTGGCCAAGGTCGTCAGCCCACCAGCCGAGGCCTGGCCGTAGGGCTTGCCCAGCAGCGACCAGACACCCGGGTCCTCCATGCCCATCCGCCACAGGCCATAGCCGCGCGGCTTCCAAGGATCGGAGACCTTGACCTCGTTGAACAGGGTGACGGCGTCCAGGAACCAGACGATATGGTCGTCGCCGGCGTCGTCGGTATAGGTGTAGGTCGGGTTCAGGGCGTCGTCGTCCATGCGGACCGTCGCCCCGGCGTCCTGGGCGTTGCGCATGGCCTCGTGGAAGGTGGCCGGCGAGCCCGACGCGCGGCTGCCGTCCTTGTTCAGCGTCCAGTCGTAGCCATAGGCGCCCAGGGCCAGCACGGTGTGGTTCGGATCCAGATGCGCGAACCGCTTCTCCAGCTCGGTCTCGTACCAGTCCTGGCCGGTGTTCGGGCCAGGATCGCCCAGGGCGTAGTGCTGGTCGTAGGCCATCAGCACCAGGGTGTCGGAACTCCGCTGCAGGCGCTCGAGCGGCCAGCCCTCGCCGTCGAACGGGGCGGTGACCCAGACCTCGCGGCCAGCGCCCTTCAGGGCCGCGCGGGCCTGGTCGAGGAACTGGGGATAGGCGGCCAGCCCCTTGGCCGACAGCGCCTCGAAGTCGAAGACATAGCCGCCGTAGCCGCGCTGGGCGGCCAGGGTCGTGAGGTTCGAAATCAGCTTGGCTCGGGCGGCAGGATCGGCCAGCAGGGCGTCGGCCAGAGGGCCGTTGAACGCGGCGTCGGCCGAATTGTGGACCAGCGGTAGCACCGCCGGATGATTGGGCGCGGCGGCGATCCGCGCCGTCCCCTCCGGGTCGTCGACGACGCTGATGTCGCCCTTGCCGCCGCTGATCGCCACCCACTGGGGCGAGACCACGTCCAGCTTGTCGATGTTGCGGCGCAGGGACTCGCGGCTGTCCTCGTCCCAGGCGACGTAGAAGCCGACCGACAACGGGCGGGCGGCCGCGCCGTTCGCAGCGGCGCCTTTAGGCCGGGGGACGCGACGCCAGGTCTTGCCCAGCTTGGCCTTGTGCGCGTTCTCCTGATGCAGCGACGTCAGGATGTGGGGGTCCTTCAGCGGCGCGTCGGGCAGGTGGGGGGCGAAGGCCAGGGTGGCGACGAAGCCGGCCACGATCGCGGCGACGGCCGAGATGACGATCCCCAGGACCAGCTTGGCCCGCCGCTCACGCTTGCCCGTGGGGTCGTGAAAGATGTGGCGGTCTTCGGGGGTCATGGCGGCGCTCGCGATCTTCGCGCCTCTTGATACCCGATCTTGACCGAAGCGTGGCCGTCGAAACCCACGCCGCGTTTGCCCTCCGCCCTACTCCACCCAGTCCTTCTTCAGCCGGGTCGAGGCCAGGGTCAGCAGGGCCGCCGCGCCGAGATAGAAGGTCAGGCCCCAATAGATGGCGTAGCGCATCGACTCCGCGCCGTAGGTCGGGGACAGCTGGTCCGAGACGAAACCGAAGAACCAATAGCCGACGGCGATGCCGAGCAGGTTGTTGATCAGCAGGAACAGCGCCGAAGTGGTGCTGCGCATGGCGGCCGGAGCCAGGTGCTGGACCGCGGTGACCACCGGGCCCAGCCAGGCCAGGTTCAGGCCCGTCGGGATCAGGAACAGCACGAAGGCCAGGGCCAGCGCCTTGGCGTTCATCGCGGCGAAGAAGCACGGCAGGGCGATCAGGAAGCAGATCGCCGGGGCCAGGGCGTAGGCGCCTTTCGACTTTCCGCCGAACTTGTCGCCCAGAAAGCCGCCCAGCCAGATGCCGGCCACGCCGCCGAAGAAGGCGATGGCGCTGTAATAGATCGAGGTCTCGACCAGGGTCAGGTGCAGGCTGCGGATGAAGAACGACGGCAGCCAGAAGGCGACGCCATAGCCGCAGACCGACGAGCAGGCGGCGCCGAACGCCAGCAGCCAGAACGACGGCTTGGGCAGGACCGTGGCCAGCACCGCGCCGAAGCCCGGGACCTTCGCGGGGGCCGCGCCCGCCACGGCGTCGAGGCCGCCGCGCGGCGGATCCTTGACCACCAGCTTGAACAGCGGCGCCAGCACCACGCCGGCCGCGCCCACGGCGATGAAGGCCATGCGCCAGTCGACATAGGCGGCGATCAGGCCGCCGAACAGCACGCCCATTGCGGTGCCCAGCGGGATGCCGAACGAATAGGCGGCCAGCGCTCGGGCGCGTTGATGCTTGGGGAAATAGTCCGCGAGCAGCGAATAGGCGGGCGGCACGCCGCCGGCCTCGCCGACGCCGACGCCCATCCGGCACAGGAACAGCGACCAGAATCCGCCGGCGAGGCCGCAGGCCATGGTGAAGCCGCTCCACACCGTCAGGGCGCCGGTCATGATCCAGGTGCGGCTGAAGCGGTCGGCCAGCCAGGCGATCGGCACGCCCAGGGTGGTGTACAGCGCCGCGAAGGCCAGGCCGCCCATCAGGCCCAGCTGGGTGTCGCTCAGGTGCAGCTCGTTCTTGATCGGCTCCTTGAGGATGCCGAGGATCTGCCGATCCAGGAAGTTGAAGGTGTAGGCCAGGATCAGCATCGCCAGGACCACGTAGCGATAGCCTGGCTTGACGCCCGAGGCCGGAGCCTCCGCCTCGATCCGCTGCTTGCTCATGCCTTCGCCCCCGTTACGCCACTGGCCACATACAAAAATGGCCACATACAAAATGGGCGGAACTTGTTGCAGCAAGCCCCGCCCTAGCTTTTGTCGCCTAGATTTCTAGAACGCCACCTCGATCGAGCCCGCGATGGTGCGCGGCGGTCCGTAGAAGCCGATCACCGAGTTGTTGTAGGTGGCCACGCCGAAGTTGTAGCCGCCGGTGCGGTACTTCTCGTTCGTCAGGTTCTTGCCGGTCAGGGCCAGCTTGTAGCGGCCGCCCGGCGCGGTCCAGATCGCCGTCAGATCGACCAGGGTGAAGGCCTTCTGGTCCAGCAGCGGCAAGGGCTGCTCGAACTGCTGATAGTCGTCGCGGTAGCTGACCATCGGGGTGATCGCCAGGCTGCCACCGGCCAGGTCGCCGCGCCAGGTCAGGCTGACATTGCCGGTCCATTCCGGCGTGTTCTGGAAGCCATAGAGGTTGGCGACATTGATCACCTGGCCCGTCGCCAGAGTGGTCGACGGGTTCAGCGGGTTCGGGGCGCCGGCCGGCACGAAGCGGTTGAAGCGGTCGTACTCAGCGTGGATGTAGCCCAGGGCGACATTGCCCGAGAGGTGCTGGGACAGCTTGGCGTTGGCTTCGAACTCGACGCCGTAAAGGGTCGAGGCGCCGGCGTTGTCGACCGAGCTGGCGATGCCCGAGGGCACCACGACCTGGGTCGTGACCTGCTGGTCGGTGTATTTCGACAGGAAGGCCGCCGACGAGAACGACACTCGGCGGTCCAGCAGCGAACCCTTCAGGCCGACCTCGTAGGTCTTCACGACCTCGGGCTTGTAGCCGTTGACGGTCTGCGGGGTGATCGCCGCGTCGCCGCGCATGTCCCAGCCGCCCGACTTGTAGCCCTTCGAGAACGAGGCGTAGGTCGTCAGGTCGTCGCTCAGGTCGTACGAGGCCGAGATGCGCGGCGTGAACTGCTCGAAGGTCTTCTGGGCGTCGTAGTTGGTGCGCACCTGCAGGATCGGGCGCGGGGCGCCGTGCTGGTACGGGGTCGGCGTCGCGCCCAGATAGAAGAAGCGGAAGACGTTGGCGCGCTTGTGGTCGCGGGTGGCGCGGGCGCCCAGCGAGACCTTGAACTTGTCGGTCAGGTTGGCGCTGAAGTCGAAGAAGGCCGCGAAGCTCTGGGTGTTGACCTTGCCGCCGTCGGCGATGGCCACGCCCAGATTGCCGGCGATGGTGTCGAACTCGCCCGAGGCCTGGCTGTTCATGTAGTAGAGGCCGAACACGCCCTGGACGTTCTCGTCGGCGTAGACCGCCTGCAGTTCCTGCGAGAACGAGCGGTCGTCATAGGTGGCCGGCACGTCCAGGGTCGGCAGCGGCGTGCCGTCGAAGTCGATCATCGTCTGGGTGTGGCCGCGGCGGCTGGCCGTGATCGACTTCAGGGTGACGTATTCGCTGGCGTTCCACTGGCCGGTCAGCGACACGCCCTTGGTCATCACGTGGTTCTTGTCGCCCAGGCCCGCCTGGGTGTCATAGACGTCCAGCACCTTATAGCCGCCGACCAGGGCCGGCAGTTCGCGGTGGCCGTGGCGCGGGTTGGACTTGTCCTCGACCCGGTCATAGGCCAGGCGGAAGAACAGGTCCTCGGTCGGCTTGTACTCGGCGCTCAGGCGATAGGCGTGAACGTCCTTGTCGTACTGATCGGCGCCGGTGGTCAGGTTCGAGCCGTAACCGTCGCGCTTGTAGAGGGCGTAGGCCGCGCCGACCGACAGGCCGGTGTCGGCGATCGGCGTCTGGGCCGAGACCAGGACGTCGGTCTGATTGTAGCTGCCATAGGTCGCCTTGATCTTGGCGCCGGCCTCGTCGCCGAGGCGCTTGGTCACGTACTTGATGGCGCCGCCGATGGTGTTTCGGCCGTACAGCGTGCCCTGCGGGCCGCGCAGCACTTCGATGCGCTCGATGTCGAAGATGTCCAGCACCGCGCCCTGCGGGCGGTAGATGTAGACGTCGTCGACATACAGGCCGACGCCGGGCTCGTAGCCCCACAGCGGGTCCTGCTGGCCGACGCCGCGGATGTAGCTGATCAGGGTCGAGTTCGAGCCGCGGGCCGTCTGCACGGTGATGTTGGGGGTGGTCTGCGACAGGATGGTGATATCCGTGCCGCCCTGCTGTTCCAGCTTGGCGGCCGAGAAGGCCGAGACGGCGACCGGGACGTCCTTGAGGTTTTCCTCGCGGCGACGGGCGGTGACGACCACCGCGTCCACCGAGGCCGAATTGTCGGCCGCTGGAGCCTGCTGCGCCGACGCCACGCCCGCGATCGAGCTCCACGCCGCGCCAGCCAGCAGCGCGGCCTTCCACATCGAAGTCATGGGGTTTCCCCTCCCTTGCGTTCCGCCCTCCCCAGCCAAATCCGTCTTGCGCGGACGCGTGCTCGGGGCTCGCCAATTCATCGAACAGCGAATTGCGAGCACAATCACCCGAACCGGCGCCGGACGCCAGTCTTTTTTCACCAAGTGATGAAAATGGACGTGCGCGGAGCATCCGGGAGCGTAGAGCGCCCCCTCCGTCACGATGCGTATCCGCATCGCGCCACCTCCCCCGTTTCACGGGTGAGGAGGAAGCCCTCCTCCCCTGCCCAGCGGGGGAGGTGGATCGGCGCGAAGCGACGAGACGGAGGGGGCGTCCCGCGCCTAGCCCCCAGCCTTGGCGATCACCGCCTCGAAGCCCGCGGCGCAATAGGCGAACAGACGAGCCCGAACCGCCTCCAGATCGCTGGAATGGCACTCGCCCTCGGACAGCGAGTCGATCCGTCCGGTCTCGGACAAGGCCAGCATCATCGATCCGGTCAGGAACTGGTAGCACCAGTAGAGGTCGCGATACTCGGCTTGGGGACGCACGGTCTTCAGGGTCTCGACCAGCCGATGGACCACGGGGTCGAAGAACCGGGCCATGGTCTCGCCGCCCCAGGCCGGGGTGTTGTTCACCTGGGCGACCAGGGCGAAATAGCTCTTCCAGCCGGGGCCGCCGTCCTGGGAGATGCGCAGCAGCGGATCGATGAAGGCCTCGATCACGCCCTCGACCGTCATGGTCCCGGCGTGGGCCTGCAGATAGGCGTCCATCGACGACTCGCGGGCCTGGTTCAGGATCTCGGCCCGGCGCAGGAACACCGCGTCGAACAGCTCGCGCTTGGCCCCGAAATAGTAGTGGATCAGGGCGGTGTCGACGCCGGCCTCGGCCGCCACCTGGCGAGTGGTCACGCCATAGAAGCCGTGGCGCGCGAACAGGCCCTCGGCCGCGTCGAGGATGGTTTCCTTCAGGTCCAGGCCCTTGGCCTTGGACGGACGGCCCCGCCCGCCGGAACGGGCCCCGGAGCGGGATGGGGGCTTGGCTGCGGTCATGAGGACGGGCCCGCCGTGGTTGCGCTCCGTCCTCGGATAGGCGCAACCACGGCGTACTGGCAAGGATGACCGTTACGTCAGGCTTGGACGAACATCCCGTGGAAGGTCACCGGCAGCGCCACCGGGGCCCGCCAGGCGGCGATCGGGCCTTGCTGGACATGGCGCGCGTCGAACACGTGCAGCTCGGTCGCCTTGGCGTCGAGATTGACCGTCGTGCCGACCAGCCAGCCGTCCAGCTCCTCGCTGGAGCCGGGCCGCGGGACGAACACCGTCTCCTCGACCAGATGGCGCTGACCGAAGTCGAACACCTGGTCGGTGTCACGCTTCCAGTCGCGCACCGCCACGCCCTGGAACAGCGGCCGGTCGGGCCGTTCGTTGGTCACGTGGACCGAGTAGCGGCGGACCTGACCGGCGAAGCGCGGATCCGAACGCGGGAACTCGGCGCTGACGGCCTCTTTGGCGAACGCCCCCTTGCCGTCGGCGCCCAAGGTAATCAGGGCCCGGCGCGGCGGCGCGGCGCGCAGCCGTTCGCCGCGCAGGATCGCGCCGCCATTGGCGGCCGTGCCCGACGCGTCCTTGTCGACACAGGCGTCGAAACGGATGGTTCCGTCCGTCTCCTCCCAGGCGTCGCCCAGGTGGAAGAAGAAGAACGGCGGCAGTTCGAAGATCCGCTGCTTGCTGAGATCGTCCTTGTCCAGCACCAGCACCTGGGTCCCCAGCTCCGGCTTCCACTGCATCGAGGTCGCGAACGGCATGACGAACCGCTCCTGGATCCAGGGCTGGAGCACCAGCACCAGATGGCGCGCGGTGGCCGTGAAGTCGTGCATGTAGCTGCCGCGCGGCAACTTGATCATCTCGGCCTTCAGCAAGCTTCCGTCCGAGGCCAGCTTCCAGACCACCGCCTGCTTGCCGCCGAGGCCGATGTTCCAGATCGTTCCGTCCGGCTGGACGCGCGGATGGGCCAGGAACGGCATGCCCTTCAGGTCGGGGCGCAGGGTCTTGACGCCGCGCGTCTCCAGGGTGGCGGGATCCAAGGCGATCGGCGAGCCGCCCTCCCACAGCGCCCACAGCTCGCCGCCGGCCATCAGCACCGAGGTGTTGGCGGCATTGGCGTCGTCGGGGCCGGTGATCACCGCGCCCGGCCCGGCGGCCGTGCCGAAGCCGGGGGTGATCACGGCGTTGGCGGCCGTGTCGTGGCGACGCTTCACGGTGTCGACGAAGCGGGCGCCCATCCGCGCCTGGCCGTCGGCGATCTGGAACTTGCGGACCATGCCGTCGCCGTCGAACCAGTGGCCGACCGAGCCGCCCGGGCGGCGGAACTTGGCCGGGCCGTTGCGGAACAGCGTACCGGTCAGCTCGGCCGGCGCGCGGCCGTGCAGCCGGGTCAGGGCGGTCGGGGCGACGTCGGTCTCGACGTCGGCCAGGCCCAGGGTCCAATCGGCCGCGGCGGCGGCCCAGACGGTTTCGGGAGTCAGCAGGGAGGCTCCGCCCAGCAGGGCCGCGCCGCGTAGGATGTCGCGCCGGTTCATGGGTGTTCTCGCCTATTTCAGGTGGATGGCTTGGGTGTTGGCGCCGGCCTTCACCGTGAAGGCGGCGGCGTCGAAGGCGGGCGGGCCCATGTTCGGCGCGGCGTCGCGCGAAAAGCCGTAGGGCTCGACCGGCAGGCCGAACGGGTTGGTCCCCATCTTGCCGTCGCCGTCGACGTCCTGAAACGCGCGAACGGCGTAGGTCCCCGGCGGCAGGCTGACGACCTTGGCGGCGGCGGGATTGTCGCTGGCCGAGGCGATGGCGACGCGGACCGGCTTGCCCAAGCTCCAGCCCTGGGCGCTGTCATAGACGGCGATCATCACCTTGCCCTGGTTCGAGGTCAGCGCGGGAAAGGTCAGGGTCAGGTCGCCGAGCGCGTTCTGGGCGTGGGCCGTCGAGGCGATGGCGGCGGTGGCGATCAGGGCCAGGCCGTAGGTGCGGATGGAGGTCATGGCGAAATCCTTTGTCGATGAGGTTTGAGACGGGGTCAGCCCAGGAACACGGTCCAGAGCAGGCGACCGGGGATGAAGGCGAACAGGCCGGCCAGCAGCAGACCGCCGACAAACATGCCGGTCATGGCCCGGCGGTGGATGGCGACCTTGCCGCGCTTGATCGCGTAGACCGCGCCCGGCAGGCCGACGATCGTCCAGCCCGACAGCAGGTGGATGAAGCTGAAGGCGCCATTGTTGATCTCGCGGATGAACAGCGAGCTGACCGCCGTCGAGCCCATGGCCAGCACCCAGGTCCAGCCCAACAACTTGTGCAGGCCCGTGCCCTTCACCCGCATCATCAGGACGACGCCGATGGCCAGAGCGGTCAGGGCCGAGGCCAGGTGCAGCTGGATGATCGGCGCGGCCTCGGCGACCTTCGCGAGGTCCGGCGCGTGCGGCTGGAAATGGACCTGCGCGGCGTAACCCCCGAACTTCGGCGCGACCACCGCGGTGATCAACGCCGCGACGCCGGCGCCGATCAGGCCGGTGCGCACGGCGCTCCAAGGGATAGCTTGCGAGATTGACTTGCCTTGCGCGGCCATCTTCCTTCACTCCGGTTCGGCGGGGCGGTGGATCGCCTCGCCGTCGAGAGCCTTGGTGGAGTGGTCGGGTCCGTGTCTCAATCGTCGTTGCGCCAGTCGCCGGCTCCGTTTCGCGAATGGCTGGCCGACGCCGTTCACGCTTCGCGAACGGCGATGACCGCCAAGGAAAGCCTGCGTGGCTTCGTGGTGTCGGCGGGGGCCGGCGTGTTCCTGGCCCTGATGGGCGCGTTCGGAACCGACGAGATCCCCGTGGCGACCCGGCTCGCCTATTGGGTGGGGCTCTGCCTCTCAGGCGCGGCGGTCGGGACCGGTGTCACCCATTTCATCGGACGCGAAGGCCGGGCCGACGCCCGGCCTTGGCTCTATGGCGCATTGACCGCGGTTGGTGTGACCCTGCCGTTCACGGTGGTGGTGTGGCTGGTCAGCGAGCTGACCTTCACCGGCCACGTCCGGCTGCGGGCCTTGCCCACGTATCTGGGCCCGGTGTTCATCGTCTCCGTGGCGATGACGGCGCTGAACTTCCTGGTCCAGCGCCAGCCGGTCGAGACCCACGCCGCCCCGGTCGGCGCGCCGGCGCCGCGTTTCCTCGACCGCCTGCCGCCCAGGCTGCGCGACGCCGAGCTCCACGCGGTGGAGGCCGAGGATCACTATCTGCGCCTGCACACCTCACGCGGCCAGGATCTGATCCTGATGCGGCTGTCCGATGCCGTGGCCGAACTGGAGGGCATCGAGGGCGCCCAGACCCACCGTTCGTGGTGGGTGGCCAAGGCGGCCGTCGAGGCCGCCCGGCGCGGTGACGGCCGGGCGACCCTTCAGGTCAAGGGCGGTGTCGAGGCGCCCGTCAGCCGCGCCTACGCCAGGGCGCTGCGCGAGGCGGGCTGGTTCTGATCACCCGTAGTGGATGTCGACGCTGCCCGCGCCGGTCCCGACCGAGAGACCCGTCACGCCCACCAGCCGAACCAGGCCATCGCCGCTGTTGGCGCCGACCGTGGCGTCCTGGTGGTAGATGTAGGTGTCGCCATTGTACTCGAAGACCCCCGTGGCGTTGGCCGCCACCTGGCTTGAGACGTTGACCAGGGCCTGCTCCAGGGTCGTGGCCGAACCGGCGCTGAGGCCGGTGACGACGGCCGGGATCTCGACGCCCAGATTGACGTGGTCGACGCCCTTGGCGAAGTCGGTGACGGTGGAATAGGTCGTCACCTTGCCGCTCTCGACGGCCAGGTTGGAGAAGCGCGGCGCGGCGAAGCCGTCCTGGTACAGCTTGAAGACGTCGGAGCCGGCGCCGAGGGTGTAGGTGGACGTGGCTTGTCCCCGCAGGTCGGCGGCGACGCTGTCGTTGTAGGCCGACAGCACGACGGTGGTCACGCGGCCGTCCCGGCTGTCCGAACCGATCCCGGTGATGTCGATCCCCGCCGAGCCGGAGGCGTCCAGGTCGTAGGTCGTGAAGTCGGCGCCGACCACGTTGCTGACGAAGCCCGCGGTCAAGCGGCCCGTTCCGGTGACGATGACCGCGCCTGAGCTCCCGGAAACGGTTTGCGAACTGATGGTTCCGAGCACGCTGTCGCTCTGGACGTGCAGATAGAGCGCCCCGTCGTTGTTTCTGACTTCCAGGTTGGTGGGCGTCGCATTGCTGCTGGTGACGCCGTTCAGATAGGCGTGGACCTGAGGCGCACCGACGCTCATCGAGGCCGAGCCGCTGAACACCAGATCCGTGTGGTAATTGGCCCGCAGCGTACCGCCACTGACGCCGTCCATCTTCAGCGCCACGCCCCAGGCGATGTTGTCGACCCGCGTCGGAATCGCCGAGCGCAGGGTGATGTCCTGCAGGCCGGTATAGCCGGAGACTTCGAGGACGCCGATGAACGCGCCCGCGGGGACGGTGTACGCCAGCTTGAAGTTCTCGAGCACCAGGTGCTCGACATTGGTGATCTTGGTCTTGTCGAAGACGTCGCTATCGGCGCCCATCACCAGGGTGTCGTCGCCGGCGCCGCCGTCGATGATGGCGCCGTTGATCGCCTTGCCGATGGTGATCAGGTCGTTGCCGGCCCCGCCGCTGATCTTGCCGTTCGGCGCGCCGCCCAAGACCTCGACCGCCGCGTTCAGCTGGCCGACGCTGATCGTATCGTTGCCCTCGCCGCCATCGATATAGCCGCCGACCGTTCCCGAGAAGGTGACGGTGTCGTGGCCGGCGGCGGTCGCGATGGTCTGCGAAGCGTTGCTGTCGATCCCGGTGACCGTGTCGTTGTTGGCCGTCGACCGCAGGCCGGCCGTAGCCGCGTCGGGCGTGACGCTCTGGCTGGTGGTCACCGCGATGGTCGCGCCGGCCGGATAGGTCGCCTGTTGGCCGTACGTGCCCAAGAGGTCGGTGAAGAACACCGCCTGGCCGTCATTGGCCAGGTCGGCCAGGAAGGCGTCATTGGCCTTGGCGTAAACGCCCAGGTCGGCCTTCACCGCCTCGTTCAGCAGCCAGCCGATCAGGGCCGCCTTGGTCCCGATTCCGGTCGCGCCGTCGCCGCCGTAGGTGGCGAAGTACTCGGCGCGGGTGAACGTGCCGCCCTTGCCGTTGGGCACCTGGTCATTGAGGAAGCCGTTGACCTTCTCCGCCGTCGGGGCGAAGCCGAAGATCTCGGTATAGGCCTTGGTCGCCGTCGCCGTGAGATCCAGCGCGCCGTAGGCGGCGGCGAAGCGGGTCGCGCCCTCGCCGTTCTTGCCCAGATTGACCGCGAAGTTGATGTAGCGGTTCTCGGCGTTGAAGGTCTGATAGTAGGCCGAATTCAGGTTGTTCGGATTAGCGCCGGTCGGCGAGACCAGATAGTCCAACCCGCTCTGCTTGGGCGTGAAGCCGGCGAAGAAGGCGTACGAGACCGTCGCCACCGAGGTCGTGGTCGCGACCATCTTGCCGATCTCGGCGCGGGCGTCGGTCAGACTCAGCGTCGCGGCGTCGACCTGATCGGCCAGGGTCTGCAGCTTGGCGAGATCCGCCGTCGCGATGTTGGAGTACTTGATGCGGGAGACGTCACTGTACGCGGTCTCGAGAACTTGAAGCGTCGCCATAGCTCAACCTCCGGCACTGTCGAGCGCCATGAGTATTGAATTTGCTATACAACGCAAGCGTGGCCGTAAAAAATCGCGAAACCCGGCCGCCGCGAGGCGGCCAGGTTCACGTAGATCACTTGGAGCCTAGGCCTTCCAACCGCCGCCCAGCGCCTTGTAGATCGCCACGACGTCGGTGTTCACGGCCGTCTCGGCGACGCTGAGGGCGTCCTCGGCGGCCAGCAGGGTGCGTTCGGCGTCGAGCAAGACGAGGAAGTCGATGCCACCCTCTTTGTACTGGATCCGGGCCAGCTCGGCCGCCCGTCGCGAGGCGGCCGCCTGGTCGGTCAGGCTGTTCAGCTGAGCCTGCTGCTGGCGGTAGGAGACCAGGGCATTCTCCAGGTCCTCCAGGGCGCGCAGCACCGTCTGGTCGTAATTGGCCAGGGCCGCGTCGTCCCGCGCCTTGGCCGCGCGCAGGCGGGCGTGGGCGCTGCCCAGGTCCAGCGCCGGCCAGCTGACGGTGGGAGCCACCGACCAGGCCTTGCTGGCGCCGTTGCCGAAGCCCGCCGAAGTCCCCGACAGGAAGCCGACGAAGCCGGTCACCGACACGCGCGGGAACAGGTCGGCCGTGGCCACCCCGACCTGCGCGGTCGACGAAGCCAGGCGACGCTCGGCCGCCTGCACGTCCGGACGCCGCCGCAGCAGGTCGCCGGCCTCGCCGATCGGCAGGGCGGTGACCAAAGGACGGGTGTCGGTCTCGCGCGGAACCAGCAAGGCGTCCAGAGCGCCGGGCCGTTGGCCGGTCAGGACGGCCAGGCGGTAGTTGGCGCGCTTCTCGGCCGTGATCAGGACCGGGATCGCCGCCTCGGTGGCGTTGAGGCGAGCCTGAGCGCTGGCCACGTCGATCGGGCTGCCGGCCCCGGCGTCGAACCGCACCTTGGTCAGGCGCAGGGTCTCGCGCTGGGTCTCGAGGTTGCGGGTGGCGACCTTCAGCCGAGCCTGGGCGCCGCGCAGTTCGAGGTAGTTGCGGGCGACTTCCGCCGCGACCGTGACCTGGGCGTCGCGCAGCTCGGCCTGGGCCGCGCCGGCTTCCGCCCCGGCCGCCTCGACGCCACGACGGACACGGCCGAACAGGTCGATCTCCCAGCCGGCGTCGAAGCCGGCCTGGTAGGTCTGGCTCTCGACACGCTGGCCGTTCGAGCCGGGCTGCTGCTGGTCGCTCTTCACATAGGCGCCGTCGGCGGTGACGTGCGGTAGCAGGTCCAGCTTCTGCTCGGTGAACAGGGCGCGGGCTTCGGCGACGCGGGCGACGGCGATGCGCAGGTCCAGATTGGCCGAGAAGGCTTGGCCGACCAGCTGGTCCAGCACCGGGTCGCCGAACGCCTTCCACCATTCTGCCTCGGGATTGGCGGCGGTGAAGACGGCCGGATCGGCGTTCTGGAAGGCCGCCGGCGGGGTGGCCGGCGCCTTGTAGTTCGGCCCCACCGCGCAGGCGGCGGCCAGGAGCGAGATACCGGCGACGAGGGATAGGCGCAGGCCGAACTTCACGGCCTTGCTTGCCCCCTCCGCGCCTTCGGCGCTCCTCCCCCGGAGGGGGAGGAAGAGACGCGCTGACCTTCTTCCCCCTTCGGGGGAGGAGGGTCGCGAAGCGGCCCGGAGGGGGCCAGTGATTGCGGTAGAACGGAACATCAGTGCGCCTCCACGGGCGAGGTCAGCGCCGCCTTGGTCGCGGCCTTGCGGGCCGTGAAGCGACGGATGACGTAGTAGAAGACGGGGGTCAGGATCAGGCCGAAGACGGTGACCCCCAGCATCCCCGAGAACACCGCCACACCCATGGCGCGGCGCATCTCGGCCCCGGCCCCGTGCGACACCACCAGGGGGTAGACCCCCATGATGAAGGCGATCGAGGTCATCAGGATCGGACGCAGGCGCAGGCGGCAGGCCTCCAGGACCGCCTGGAGCGGGCTGTCGCCGTGCTCCTCGCGTTCCTTGGCGAACTCCACGATCAGGATGGCGTTCTTACACGCCAGCCCCACCAGCACGATCAGCCCGATCTGGGTGAAGATGTTGTTGTCGCCCTTGGTCAGCATCACCCCGGCCAGGGCCGACAGCAGGGTCATCGGCACGATCAGGATAACGACCAGCGGCAGGCTCCAGCTTTCGTACTGGGCGACCAGCACCAGGAAGGCCAGCAGCACGCAGAGCGGGAAGATGTAGATCGCCGTGTTGCCCGCCAGGATCTGCTGGTAGGTCAGCTCGGTCCACTCGTAGCCCATGCCGTTGGGCAGCTCGGACTTGACGATGTCCTCCAGCGCCTTCTGGGCCTGGCCGGTCGAGAAGCCCGGGGCCGGGCCGCCGTTGATTTCGGCGGTCAGCAGGCCGTTGTAGTGGCTCTCGCGGTCGGGACCGGTGGCTTCCTTGAAGCTGACGAACGCGCCCAGCGGGATCATCTGGCCCTGACCGTTGCGGGTCTGCAGGCGCAGCATCTGCTCGGGCTGCAGACGGAAGCTCTGATCGGCCTGGACGTTGACCTGGTAGGTGTGGCCGAAGCGGTTGAAGTCGTTGACGTACAGCGAGCCCAGATAGACCTGCATCGTCTCGAACAGGTCGGTCAGGGACACGCCCTGGGCCCGGGCCTTTTCGCGGTCGATGTCGGCCTGGATCTTCGGCACGCTGACTTGATAGCTGGAGAAGACCCCCGCCAGGGCCGGGTCCTTCTGGGCCTTGGCGATGACGTTCTGGGTGGCCTTGTAGAGCTCGTCCGAGCCCATGCCGGCCTTGTCGACGATCTGCATCCGGAAGCCGCCGATGGTGCCCAGCCCCTGCACGGACGGCGGTGGGAAGACCGCGATCTGGGCTTCGGGAATGGCGGCGAACTTCTGGTTCAGGGTTCCAACGATGGCGCCGGCCGACAGGGTCTCGCCGCGACGGTTCTTGAAGTCGTCGAGCGGGAAGAACACGGCGCCGGCGTTCGGGGCGTTGATGAAGCCGTTGGCCGACAGGCCGGGGAAGGCCACCGAGTGCTTGATGCCCGGCACCTTCATGGCGATGTCGCCCATCTGGCGGATCACCGCCTCGGTGCGGTCCAGCGAGGCCGCGTCGGGCAGCTGCACGACGGCGACCACATAGGCCTTGTCCTGCTGGGGCACGAAGCCGCCCGGCGTGCGGGCGAAGGCGAACACCGTCACGATCAGCAGGCCGCCATAAAGGGCCAGGGCGGCGGTGGAGCGGCCCAGGGTCTTGGCGACGCCGTTGACATAACCGTTCGAGGCCTTGGCGAAGAAGCGGTTGAACGGGTTGAACAGCCAGCCCAGCGCCAGGTCGATCAGCTTCTGGAAGCGGTCCTTGGGCGCGTCATGCGACCGGAGCAGCACGGCGGCCAGGGCCGGCGACAGGGTCAGGGAGTTGATGGCCGAGATCACCGTCGAGATGGCGATGGTCAGGGCGAACTGGCGRTAGAACTGACCGGACAGGCCGSTGATGAAGGCGGTCGGGATGAACACCGCGCACAGCACCAGGGCCGTGGAGATGATCGGTCCGGTCACCTCGGTCATGGCCTTGCGGGTGGCCGCGGCGGGCTCGAGGCCCAGCGATATGTTCCGCTCGACGTTCTCGACCACGACGATGGCGTCGTCGACGACGATGCCGATGGCCAAGACGAGGCCGAACAGGGTCAGGGCGTTGAGGCCGAAGCCCAGCATCAGCAGGATGGCGAAGGTGCCGACCAGGGAGACCGGCACGGCGATCAGCGGAATGATCGAGGCGCGCCAGCCCTGCAGGAACAGCACCACCACCAGCACGACCAGGATGATGGCCTCGATCAGGGTGTGGACCACCGAGTCGATGCTTTCCTGCACGAAGGCTGTGGTGTCGTAGATGATCTCGTAGTCGACGCCTTCGGGGAACTCCTTCTTGAGCTCCTTCATGGTCTTCTTGACGTTGGCGGCCATCTCGAGCGCGTTCGAGCCCGGACGCTGGAACACCGGGACGGCGACGGCCGACTTGTTGTCGAGCAGGCTGCGCAGGGCGTAGTTGTCGGCGCCCAGCTCCACGCGGGCCACGTCGCCCAGGCGGGTGATCTGGCCGTCCTCGCCCGAGCGGACGATCACGTCGCGGAACTGTTCCTCGTCGGTCAGGCGGCCAGGCGCATTGACCGACAGCTGGAATTCGGCGCCCGAGCCCGCATTGGGCGGCGCGCCCAGCTGGCCGGCAGCGACCTGGACGTTCTGCTCGCGCAAAGCCCGCACGACGTCGCCGGCGGTCATCGACAGGGCGGCCAGCTTTTCCGGATCCAGCCACACGCGCATGGAGTAAGCGCCCGCGCCGAAGATCTGCACGTCGCCGACGCCGTCGATCCGCTTCAGGCGGTCGCGGACGTTCAGCTGCGCGTAGTTGCTGAGATAGAGCATGTCGTAGCGGTTGTTCGGCGAGATCATGTGCACGACCAGGGTCAGGTCGGGCGAGGCCTTGTTGGTCGTCACGCCGATGCGCTGGACCTCCTGCGGCAGCTTGGGCAAGGCCTGGGCCACCCGGTTCTGCACCTGCACCTGGGCCTTATCCAGGTCGGTGCCGAGCGCGAAGGTGACGGTCAGGATCATCGCCCCGTCGGACGCCGACTGGGACGACTGGTAGATCATCCCCTCGACGCCATTGATGGCCTGTTCCAGGGGCGCGGCCACCGTCTCGCCGATGACGGACGGGTTGGCGCCGGGATAGGCCGCGCGCACCACCACGGTGGGCGGCACGACCTCGGGATATTCGCTGATCGGCAGGCGCGGCAGCGACACGATGCCGGCGATGAAGATGATGATGGAGAGCACGGCCGCGAAACGCGGTCGGTTCACGAAGAACTTTGAGAAATTCATGACAGGCATCCGGGGAGGAGCTGGAAGGGGTACGCGTTGGGCGCAGGTGGTCCCTCCCCGCCATCCGGCGAGCGACGAGAACCACCGCGAACCTTCGAAAAAGACGCCCGGCTCAGAATGCGAGCCGGGCGTACGCTTCAGTTACGCTTAGTTCTGACCGGCGGCCCGGCCGGCCACGGCGATCTGGCGGCCACCGGCCTCCAGCTGCGAGAGGTCGGCCAGGTCGGTCTTGACCTTGACCGGCGCGACAGTGTCGCCCGGCTTGACCTTCTGAAGGCCGCCGACGATCACCCGGTCACCGGGCTTCAGGCCCTGGCGGATGATGCGCAGGTTGCCGGCCAGCGGGCCGATCTCGACCGGGCGGTACTCGGCCTTGTTGGCGCTGTTGACGACCACGACGTAGCGCTTGCCCAGGTCCGTCGCGATCGCGCGGTCGGGGGCGAGCGCGACCTCTTTCGTCTCGGCGCTGACCATACGGATCCGCGCGAACAGGCCGGGTGTGAAGCGGCCGTCGGCGTTGGCGAAGATCGCCCGGCCGTTGATCGTGCCGCTCTTGGCGTCCAAGGCGTTGTCGATGAAGGCCAGCTTGCCCTCGTGCGGATAACCGTCCTCGGTCATCAGGCCCATATAGACCGGGCTGCCCTTGCCGCGTTCGGCCGAGGCGTACTTCAGGAAGGTCTGCTCGTCGGCGTTGAACTCGGCGTAGATCGGGGTGTCGGACACCACGGTCGTGAGCAAGGACGCCTGGGTGACCAGGTTGCCGCGGGTAATGATGGCCTTGGAGATCCGGCCATCGATCGGCGAGGTCACCCGAGTCCATTCCAGGTTCAGACGCGCCGTCTGGAACGCGGCCTGGGCGGCGGACAGATTGGCCTGAGCGGCCTTCTCCTCGGCGGAGAGGCGATCGAACTCGCTCTGGGCCAGGGCGTTCTGCTCGATCAGGCGGCGGCCGCGCTCACGGTTGACCACGGCCAGGTCCAATTGGGCCTTGGCGCGGGCCACCTCGGCCTGGGCGCGATTGGCCTCGGCCTGGTACGGGCGCGGGTCGATCTGGAAGAGCACCTGGCCCTTGGAGACGCGAGCGCCCTCGGCGAAGCGAGCGCCGTCGATGTAGCCCGACACGCGCGGACGGATCTCGACGGTGTCGATCGGCTCGAGGCGGCCGGTGAAGTCGTCCCATTGGCGGAGCGACTTGAAGGCGACGTCGGCGACGGTGACCTGGGCCGGCGGCGGGGCGGCGGCTTCCTGCTTGGCTTGGGCCGAGCAGGCAGCCAGCACGGCGACGGCGGCGAGGCCGGCGAAGGACGTGATGACGGGTTGAATACGCATGGGGGGAGGACCCTGCAGGATGGTGAAGCGGAAGGGGGGAGGAGACGTTTCTTGTTATTCCCAGACGGGCCGTCGGGCGGACCGCTGGGCGCCGGCGGACCAGGTCTGGCCCAGGGCGCGGACGGTTGGCCAATGGGGGGATTGGCCGATCCAGCGCCGGTTGGAGCCGACGCGAGATTTTATGAAGCTCAGCAAACCCTTATGGGAGTTGGCGCCGGCGGCTTCGGCGATGTCGTTCGCTTGAGGGGGCATTGGCGCGCGCTCCGTTTTTGGGGTTTAAGGGGTTTAAATGTCGCAGGGGCTGTTACTTGACCTCGGCGACCAGAAGAACGATCTAGGATGTGAGAGACCGTTCGGTATCATCCATGGCGGAGAGATACTGACCGGTAACTCCCACGTCAAGGAGAGCACTGCCAAAATGGCGACAAGAAATTCTGGGGACGCTGTCGGGGGCGACACGGAAGCGGCGGTGTGCGCACCCGCGTCCAAGCGCCCCGCGCGGGACCGGATCTTCGAGACCGCCCGCGAGCTGTTCTATCAGCACGGCATCCGCGCGGTCGGCGTCGACACCATCGCGTCCGAGGCCGACGCCACCAAGATGACGCTGTATCGGAACTTCCCGTCCAAGGACGAGCTGGTCGCCGAGGTGCTGCGCGAACAGGAGCGGGAATACTGGGCCTGGTGGGAAGAGGTGACGGCCTGCTGCTGCACCGATCCGCGCGCCCAGCTGGAGGCGATCTTCGACGCCTTCGAGACCAAGGCCTGCGACAAGGACGTCCACGGCTGCCCGCTGTCGAACGCCGCCATCGAGCTGCACGAAGAGAGCCATCCGGCCCAGGTGGTGTCGGTCAACTACAAGAAGGAGCTGTACCGACGGCTCAAGGACCTGACCCACCGCGCCGGCGCCAAGGACGAAGACCTGGCCGACGCCCTGATGCTGCTGATGGAAGGCGCCTCGGGAGCCCGGGTCACCCTGGGCGCCGAGGGCCCTATCCGCGCCGTAGCCCGCTCGGCTCGAGCGCTGATCCGGTTCCACCTGGACGGCGGCTGCTGACCTTAAAAACTGTCATCCCGGCCAAGCGCGCAGCGCGCCGAGCCGGGATCGCGGCAAGCGCCGGCGTTTTCGACGGTCCCGGCTCTCCGCTACGCTGCGGCCGGGATGACAGGTTGGGTGGAAGAGATCGGCCCTATCCCCGCCGCTCCAGCACCCCCGCGCGGCGCTCGATCCCCAGCAAGACCAGCAACACCGCGAAGGCGAAAGCCAGCAGCAGCAGCGACAGGCGGTGGGCCTGACCCCACTCCAGCCCCTCGACCAGGCGGTAGATCTCGGTCGACAGCACCGCGGTCTCGCCCGGGATATTGCCGCCCAGCATCATCACCACTCCGAACTCCCCGACCGTGTGGGCGAAGGTCAGGATGGCGGCGGCGACATAGCCCGGCAGGGACAGCGGCAGGGCCACGCGCCAAAATGACGCCCATGACGAAGCGCCGAGCGTCGAGGCGGCCTCGAGCGGCTCGTCGCCGATGGCCAGGAACGCGTTGCGCAGCGGCTGCACGGCGAACGGCAGCGAATAGATCAGCGAGCCGATCACCAGCCCCTCGAAGGTGAAGGCCAGGGTCCGGACCCCGAACGGATGCAGCAGGACCATCAGCGGGCTCTTGGGCCCGAGCGCAATCAACAGGTAGAAGCCCAACACCGTCGGCGGCAGCACGATCGGCAGAGCCACGAGCGCGGTGACCGGCGTGCGCAGGCTCGAACGACCGCGCGCCAACCACCACGACAGCGGCGTGGCCAGGACTAGCAGCAGGACCGTGGTGATCCCCGCCAGCTTGCCCGTCAGCCACAGCACCTCGACCATGCTCAACGAACCTCGTAGCCGTAGCGCCTGATGATCGCCTTGGCCTCACCGCCTTTCAGGAACTTCAGGAAAGCCTTGGCCGCCGCGCTGTTCGCGCCGGTCTTCAGCAGCACCGCCTGCTGGTCGATCGGGCTATGGTCGCTGGCGGGCACGATCCAGCGCGAACCGCCCTTCTCGCCCACGACCTGCGACAGGGCCACGAAGCCCAGCTCGGCCGCGCCGGTCTGGACGTACTGATAGGCCTGGGTGATCGAGGCGCCGGTGACGATCTTCGGCTTCAAGGCGTCGTACAACTTCAGTCGGGTCAGAGTCTCGACCGCCGCCTGGCCATAGGGCGCGCCCTTCGGATCGGCGATCGCCAGCTTCTCGAACTTGCCCTTGGCCAGCACAGCGCCTTTGCCGTCGACCAAGCCCGGTGCCTTGCTCCACAGCACCAGGCGGCCGGTGGCGTAGGTGAAGCGCGAACCGGGGACAGCCAAGCCCTCGGCCTCGACCTTTTGGGGCCGCTCGACATCGGCCGACAGGAACACCTCGTACGGCGCGCCGTTGGCGATCTGGGTGTAGAACTGGCCCGACGAACCGAAGCTCAGGGTCGCCTCGTGACCGGTCCTGACTTTGAACCTGGCGGCGATTTCGCGGGCCGCCTCGGTGAAGTTGGCAGCGACCGCGACCCTGGTTTCGCCGGCCAGGGCCGCACCGCCCCAGCTCAGCGATAGAGCGCTCGACAAGGCGGCGATCAGCATCGGACGACGAGCGAGCATCTGGTAAATCCTGGTACCGCATTGCGGTTATGTAGTTAAACTACATAACGATGAAATCGAGGCTCGACCAGTGAGTGAAGACGCCGACTTCAGCGCCTCCCTGATCCTCAAGCGCGGCGCCCTGGCCCGCGTCGGCCTGGAGCGCATCGCCCTGCTGGAGGCTGTCGCGCGCCGGGGCGCGATCAGCGCCGCCGCCAAGGACGTCGGGCTCTCGTACAAGGGCGCCTGGGACGGCGTGCAGGCGCTGAACAACCTGTTCGACACGCCCCTGGTCAGCGCTGCGCCGGGCGGCAAGAGCGGCGGGGCGGCCCACGTCACCCCACGCGGCCAAGCCGTCATCCGCGCCTTCCGCGCCGCCGAGCGCGAGGTCGGGGCGGCCTTCGCGCGGTTGGAAGCCGACCTCTCCGGCGACGCCGACCTGCTCTGGAGCCTGGGCCTGCGCACCAGCGCCCGCAACGCACTGCGCGGCGTGATCTCGAGCATCGGCGGAGACGGCGTCACCGCCCTGGTGACCCTGGCGCTGGGCGAGGGCCTATCGTTACGCGCCTCGATCACCCGTCGCAGCGTCGAGGACCTGAGCCTATCGCCCGGCCGCCCGGTCATCGCCCTGATCAAGTCCAGTTTCGTACGGCTCAACGCTCCCGGGGACGAAGGCGACAACCGCCTGCTCGGCGAGATCGTCGATCGCGAGGCCGGCGAAGCCTCGGCCGAGCTCACGATCGCGCTGCCGGTCGGCAAGAGCCTGGTGGCGACTCTGAAGCCCGGCGACGCGGGGTGGGCGCTGCCGATCGGCGCGAAGGTCGAGGCGCGGATCGCAGCGGCGGACGTGATCCTGGCGGTGGATTGACCCCGCCTGTCATCCCCGCCGTAGCGCAGCGGAGGGCCGGGACCGCGGAGAGCTCGGAGCTTCCGGCGGTCCCGGATCGGCCTTCGGCCGTCCGGGATGACATGTTTTGGTTAGGCGATCGCCTTCAGACTCGCCCGCAGCGCTTCACTCCCGCCGCCCAGCTCCTCGTCCAGCTTGCCATGCTCCCGCGTCCAGATCGGCAGGGCCTGGGCCAGGACGGCGCGGCCGCCCGAGGTCAAGCTCAGCACCCGGGCGCGGCCGTCCTTGGGGTCCGGCGCGATGGTCAGCAGGCCGCGTCGCTCCAGCGGCTTCAGGGCCGCCGTCAGGGTTGTGCGGTCCATGGCCAGCAGGGTGGCGACGCCGCCCAGCCCGGCGGGCTGAGGCCGGTTCAGCGACATCAACAGCGAGAACTGGCCGTTGGTCAGGCCCACCGGCCGCAGGGCTTCGTCGAAGCGGCGGGCCAGGGCCCGGGCGGCGCGCTGGACGTGCAGGCACAGGCACGTGTCGCGGACATGCAGCGTCGTCTCGAAAGGAATCACGACCGGCTTTGACATGATCGATTTATGTTGATATCAACGTAATAAGTCAAGGCGAACTTGCTCAGCTTACGGAGGACGTGATGTCGCACGCCGTGGTTTCCCGCGAAGACTGGCTGGGGGCGCGCCGGGCGCTGCTGGTCAAGGAAAAGGCTCACACCCGGGCCCGCGACGCCCTCAACGTCGAGCGCATGGCCCTGCCCTGGGTGAAGCTGGACAAGGACTACGTCTTCGACACCCCGGCCGGGAAGAAGACCCTGACCGAGCTGTTCGACGGCCGAAGCCAGCTGATGGTCTATCACTTCATGCTGGGACCAGACTGGGACGCGGGGTGCCCCGGCTGCTCGTTCATGGCCGACCACCTGGACGGAACCCTGCCGCACCTGAACCACCACGACGTCACCCTGGTCGCCGTCTCGCGCGCGCCGCTGGCGAAGATCGAAGCCTACAAGCGGCGCATGGGCTGGCGCTTTCCGTGGGTGTCGGCGTTCGAGAGCGACTTCAACCGCGACTTCCACGTCTCGTTCTCGCCCGAGGACCTGGCCGGCGAGACGATCGCCTACAACTTCACCGACCTGCCTGCGTCGCAGGGCAATGACGAGCTGCCGGGGCTATCGGCCTTCTATCGCGACGCGGACGGCCAGGTGTTCCACACCTATTCCACCTACGCCCGAGGGGCCGAGGAGCTGCTCGGCACGCTGATGATCCTCGACCGCGCGCCGCTGGGCCGCAATGAGCAAGTCGGCATGGGCTTCGTGCGCCGCCACGACGAGTACGAGGACGCCGCCAAGCCCGCCTGCTGTGGCGGGGCCGCCGCCTGAACCTGTCAGCATGATCAGATCCTGGAGCGCATTCGTCGAGACACTGCCCGCGCCCGCGTTCAATCTCGCGCCCAAAACCCCTACCCGTCTTGAGGAGGCCCCCATGGCCAACGACTTCGTCTGGTTCGAGCTCGTCACCACCGACACCAAGGCGGCCGGCGACTTCTATAAAACAGTGATTGGCTGGAGCTCGGAGATGTCGTCCGGACCCGCCGGCCCGTACACGATCTTCAAGGCCGCCAACGGGAGTTTGGGCGAGATCCCGGTCGGCGGCATGCTGGAGATGCACGGGGTGCCGCCGGGCTGGCTGGGTTATGTCGGGGTCGATGATGTCGACGCCTATGCCGGCAAGGTCGAGGCCGCCGGCGGTGTGATCCACAAGGCCCCGCAGGACATCCCGGACGTCGGCCGCTTCGCCGTGGTCGCCGATCCGCAAGGCGCGATGTTCGTCCTGTTCAAAGGCTCGCTAGATCAGGCCCCGCCGCGCCCCGCGCCGATGTCCCCCGGCTCGCTGGGCTGGTCGGAGCTACACGCGGCTGACTGGGAGAAGGCTTTCGACTTCTATTCGGGCCTGTTCGGCTGGGTGAAGCACGACACCGTGCCGATGGGCGAAATGGGCGTCTACCAGACCTTCGGCGCGAAAGAGGCGGCGTTCGGCGGCATGTTCAGCAACTACCAGCCCGCGCCCGGCCCCTACTGGCTCTACTATTTCGGCGTCGATGGCGTCGACTCGGCGATCGAGCGGGTGAAGGCCAATGGCGGCGAGATCCTGATAGGTCCGGCCGAGGTGCCCGGCGGCGCTTTCGTGGTCAACGCCAAGGACCCACAGGGCGGCTTCTTCGCCTTCCTCGGCATGCGGGGCTAGGACTGGCCCTGCCGCGCATGGCCGAGGCCCGAGGCCTTGGCCATGGCGCTGCGCCGGGCGCGATAGTCCAGCGCGGTCATCGGATAATCGTCGGGCAGGCCGAAGCGGGCGCGGTAGTCCGTTTCGGTCAGGCCGTGCCGATGAAGATGGCGTTTGAGGGTCTTGTAGGCCCGCCCGTCCAGGAAGCTGACCAGCGAATCCGGCCGGACGCTGCGGCGGATCTGCGCCGGCGTCGGCTTGGGCGGMTCGATGGCGGGCGCATCGGCCTGGTGCGCGGCGCTGTCCAGCACATGCCCTACCGCCCGGATCAATTCCGGCAGATCGGCGCGCTCCAGGGGATTGGCGACGACGTAGGCGCTGACGATCCGAGCGGTCAGGCCGAGGTTCGACTCGGGGCGCGGACGCGCGGACGGGTCCATGACAGCTTCCTTTCTCGACCAGGCGGCCAAGGCTTAGCCACGTCCGAGATCAGAACCCGGGGAATATTGCGCCGACGCGCGGATTTCGACGAAGGCGGACCGTCTAGCGACGGGCCCGCCATTGCGCCGCGGTCTGTCCCCAAAGGTCGACGACGGTCACCTCGAACGGCGGTGGCAACTTGCCCCGGCCGCCATTGGTCGATCCCAAGCGTTGGGCGACCTTGATCGAGGGGGTGTTGTCGGGATCGATGCAGTGGACCACCTCGGTCCAGCCCAGGTGGTCGAAGACCCAGTCGATCGCCGCTTCCGCCGCCTCGACGGCGTAGCCCTGGCCCCAGGCCGACGGGTGCAGGCCCCAGCCAACCTCGGTTCCCGGCCAGTCCTCGGGCCGCCATGGACCGATGCGACCGAGCCAACGGCCGCTCGATTTCTCGATCACCGAGAACATGCCGAAGCCGTTCAACGCCCACGATCCGGCCATGGTCGCCATGAACCGCCAGGCCGTCGCCCGGGGTTGCTGCCCGCCGATGAAGCGGGCGGCCACGGGGTCAGCCATCATCTCAGCCCAGCCGTCCAAGTCGACGTCGGCGGGCGGACGCAGGATCAGGCGTTCGGTCTCGAGCGTGGGTCCGGGCGCGACGCGCATGATCTTCCCTCTCCGGCTAGGTTCTAGCTGACGCACTCGGCCAGGCCGCCGCGACGCACCGCGCCCGAGGCCTTGCCGATCTTCTTGCTGCGCTTGGCCACGTAGCGGCCCGGCTTGACCACCTTCCACTTCAGCGGACTGGGCAGGATCGCCGCCAGGCGCGCGGCCTGGGCCTGGCTCAACCGGTCGGCGCCAACCCCGAAATAGCGCTGGGCGGCCGCCTCGGCGCCATAGATGCCCGAGCCGTACTCGATGGAGTTCAGATAGACCTCCATGATCCGCTTCTTGCCCCAGAAGGTCTCGATCAGGACGGTGAACCAGGCCTCCAGCCCCTTGCGAACGTACGAGCGGCCCGGCCACAGGAAAACGTTCTTGGCAGTCTGCTGGCTGATCGTGGAGCCGCCGCGGATCTTCCGGCCCGACTCGTTGTTGGCATAGGCCTTCTGCAGGGCGTCGAAGTCGAAGCCGCGATGGTCGCAGAACTTGGCGTCCTCGGCCGCGATCAGGGCGCGCGGCAGGGCCGGGGCGACCTTGTCGATCGGCTTCCAGCGATGGTCCAGGCCCCTCCCCTCCACGGCGCGGATCACCATCAGCGGCGTCACGGGCGGCGGGATGAAGCGGTAGAGGATGACGGTGACCACGGGCCCCGCCACCAGCACGATGAAAAGAGCCAACGCGATGTTACGCAGAAGCCGCCGCACGAAACGCCCCCCAAAGTCCACTTGTCTTGACGCAGCGGACGGATGCTAACCAGAGCCGAAGCCGCTGTCTCGCGGGATAGAGGCGTAGGGTCAAGGGAGCCTGCGATGGACGTGATCGACGCCGTCAACCGCCGCATGTCGGTGCGCGCCTTCAAGCCTGACCCGGTGGATGGCGCCCTGGTGCGCGAACTGCTGGAAGCCGCCGCTCGCGCGCCCTCTGGCGGCAATCTCCAGCCCTGGCGGGTCCAGGCGGTGGCCGGCGAGCCTCTGAAGGCGCTGAAGGCGGCCATGCTGCAACGGGTGGCTTCGCCTGATCCGGCCGAATACGCGGTCTATCCGCCCAACCTGTGGGAGCCGCTGCGCAGCCGCCGGTTCCAGGTCGGCGAGGACATGTACGCCTCGCTGGGCATCCCGCGCGAGGACAAGCTGGCCCGGCTGCAATGGTTCGCGACCAACGGTCAGGGCTTCGGCGCGCCGGCGCAGCTGTTCTTCTCGATCGACCGCCGCTGCGGCCCGCCGCAGTGGAGCGACGTCGGCATGTTCATGCAGACCTTCATGCTGCTGGCTGTCGAGCGCGGTCTGGACACCTGCCCGCAGGAGTTCTGGTCGCATTACAACCAGGTGGTCCACGACCATGTCGGCCTGCCCGAGGGCCACATGCTGTTCTCGGGCATGGCCCTGGGCTACCGCGACGACGCCGCCCCGGTGAACAGCTGGCGCTCGCGCCGCGATCCGTTCGAGGCGTGGGGGGAGTTGAAGGGGTTCTGAGCGTCCTGTGTCATCCGACCTCCCCGGCGAAAGCCGGGGCCCAGATCCCATAGCGCTGGGGCTGATTGGAGAGGCGCCGCGCCCAATGGATGCGCCAAGTGCTCCTCCCGCTGGGCCCCGGCTTTCGCCGGGGAGGTCGGATCAGAATTAGCCCACGAACTCGCGAGGCCCGCTGAGGTCCGGGATCTCCAGAACGCCGGCCTCGCCGCTCTCGTCGCCCCAGGCCAGGCGCTTGCCGTCGGCGCTGGTGGTCAGGGCGCTGATCGGGGCGCCCTTCTCGGCCTTCAGCGTCTCGATGCGGCCGTTGCGCATATGGGCGGCCCAGATCTTGCCGTTGTCCTGGCCGGCGATGCAGACCGGCTGGGCGTCGACGCCGGCCACCCGCACGACCATCGAATCGCGGGAGAAGCCGATCTCGGCCGCTTCCTTGCCCATCGGACCGTTGGCGCCGGCGAACGGCCAGACGACCGCGCCGTTGGCGCCGGCCGTGACCAGCAGGTTGCCCTTGTCGAAGAAGGCCACGCTCTTGATCTTGGACGGATAGCCGCCCATCCGCATGTCCTTGCTGTCCGACAGCCGCCAGCCGTGCAGCTGGTTTTCCTGCATCGACGAGATCAGGAACTTGCCGTCGGGACTGAAGGCCACGGCGATGTGGCTGCCGGCCCATTTCAGCGGGGTCGGCTTCTGGTCGGCGATCCGCGCGTACCACAGCTGGGCGCCGCCATAGGTGGCCGAGGCCAGGCGACGGCCCTTGGGTTCGAAGGCCAGGCCCGAAACCGTCTTCTCGTGGGTGAAGGTCCGGGCGAAGGCCGGGTCGGCGGCGTCGCGGACATGGACCTCCTTGCCGGCGGTGAAGGCGATCAGGCCCGAGGCGGCGCTGGCGGCCACGTGCTCGATCCACTTGCCCTTCAGCTCGGCGATCAGAGTGGCGACGACTTCGCTGCCCTCGATTCGGCTCCAGACCACCCGGCCATCATCGCCGCCGGTGACGATCCCGACGCCGCTGGGATGGATAGCGGCGGCCAGGACAGCGCCGCCCATCGGTCCGCCGTGGGCCTCGACGGTGACGAATCCGTCCTCGGTCTGCAGGCGCACCGTGCCGTCGCCCAGGGCGAAGGCGGCGCGGCCGGAGCGGTCGAACAGGGCGTCGGTGACGAAGGCGTCGAAAGAAAAGATCATGCGCGCGAGATAAGGCGCCGGGCCCCGGACGACCAGACTCTTTCAGAAAGCCCGCTCCCTGAGCCGGTTTCGCGCCCCACACGAAGCCAAGCCCTACAAGGCGCCCGTTCGAACGGCGTTCGGCAAAAAAGACTCGAAAAGGGGTTGCCATCGCGATGCGTCGTCGGGCTTTACTTCCGGGCCCGTCTGCGCCAGACGTGGCTAGGTAACGACATTTCAGGCGCGTCCCGAGCGGCGCGACCTTCTGGGAGACAGTCAGGCTATGGCGGCTAAACTTGCTGGCGGCGGCGGTGGCCGTTATTCGCTGGGCCAGAATTCCGAAATCAACGTCACGCCCTTCGTGGACATTCTGTTGGTGCTGTTGATCATCTTCATGGTCGCCGTGCCGATGGCCGTGACCTCGATCAAGATCGACCTGCCGCCGGCGGTGCCGAATCTGACGAACGAGAAGCCGAAGGAACCGGTCTTCATCTCGATCCAGAAGTCGGGCGCGATCTTCATCGCCGACAAGCAGAGCAGCCTGGACAACCTGGAAGGCGACCTGAACGCCAAGTTCGAAGCCACCGGCCAGGCCGGCCCGAAGGACGATCAGCGCGTCATGATCCGCGCCGACGCCGACGTGCTGTACGCCGACTTCATGGGCGTGCTGAACCAGCTGCAGACCGCGGGCTGGTACAAGGTCGGCCTGATCAACGAAGACATCCACTAAGGATCGTCCTCGGCGACAGCCAAGAACACGAAAGCCCCGGAGCCCAGGCTCCGGGGCTTTTTGTTTGCGCCTGGAACAGAGTCTGGACCAAGCTCAACCGTGGCGTGACTCTTGCATGCCCACTCGCCATTCCTCGATGGCGGAGACCAACGGATGACGACGATCGGCGGCGCGCTTACCCAGCAACTGCGCCAGAAGCTATTTGACCGCCTGGACGCCGATTCAAGCCAGGGCCTCGGCCTGGACGAGTTGAAGGCGGCCGATCCGGCCCAGTCCGCCGACACCTTCGCCAAGATCTTCGCGGCGCTGGACGCCGACCAGGACGGCAAGATTGGCCGGGCGGAAATCGCCTCCGCCCCGGCTCTGTCGCCGGGAGGCGGCGCGCTTTTGGCCGCGTCCGAACCCGGGGACGCGGTCGCGGCCCTGTTCCAGCGGGCCGACGTCGATGGCGACGGCAGGCTGTCGAACGAGGAGATGGAGGCCGAGAAGGCGTTGCGCCGCGCGGCCAACCTCGACGCCGGCTACGTGTCCGGTCCGATGTTCACCAGCCGCGACGCGAACGGCGACGGCGCGCTCGACCCGAGCGAGGTCACTGGGCTTGGCGGCTTGAACGTCGTCGCGCTCAAGCCTGTCTTCTTCGACGAGATGCCGGCCGAAAGCCAGGCGCGGTTACGGAAGGCGTTCGACCGGGAGCCTGACATCCACACGCCGGAGGAAAAGCAGAAGATCCGCGATCAGCTGGCCGCCGACCAAACCGAGCGCGCGTCGGGACCCGAAGGAACGGTCAAGCTCCTGGAGCGCGAACTTGGCGGCCTGCGCGACGACGCCGCCGCGCAGTTTTCGACCTTGCCGATGACCCGGAGCCTGTCCTCGCGCCTGCTGGCCCAGATCCTGAGCGACCTGGACCCGACCGGAACGACCTAAGCCGCCGTCGCCTCGAAGCCCTTGCGCAGCTCGGCCTCGTCGAGGTCGCGGCCGATGAACACCATGCGGCTGTAGCGCTTGTCCTTGTCGGTCCATTCGCGCTGGAAGTCGCCTTCCAGGATCATGTGCACGGCCTGGAAGACGAGACGCTTGTTCTCCCCCTTCACGTCGATGATGCCCTTGGCGCGCAGGATGTCCGGACCGCGCTTGGCCAGCAGGTCGTTGAGCCAGGCGGTGATCTTCTGGCCGTCGACGGGCTTGTCCAGGGTCAGGGAGATCCCCTTCACGCCGTCGTCATGGATGGCGCTGGCGTGGCCATGGTCGTGCCCATGGTCGTGTCCGCAGTGCTCGTCATGGACGTGCCCATGGTCATGGTCGTGGCCGTGATGGTGGTGATCGTGGCCGCAGTGCTCGTCGTGCACGTGGCCGGCCTCGCCGTGGGCGGGGTTGAGGAACTGCGGCTCCAGCTCGGTGATCCGCGCCAGATCGAAGCTGTGCTTGCCCAGGATGGCGTCCAGCGGAACGTTGGAGCGCTGGGCGCGGTGGATCGGGGCCAGCGGGTTGATCCGGCGGATGCGGGCCTCGACGTGGCGCAGGTCGTCTTCCGAGACCAGGTCGGTCTTGTTCAGGACGATCTGGTCGGCGAAGGCGATTTGCTCGACCGCCTCCTTGCTGTCGCCCAGCCGCAGCATGATGTGCTTGGCGTCGACCACGGCGGTGACCGAATCGAGGGCCGTACGGGCCTTGACGTCGTCGTCGACAAAGAAGGTCTGGGCCACCGGGCCGGGATCGGCCAGGCCGGTGGTCTCGACGATGATGGCGTCGAAGCCGCCCTTCCTCTTCATCAGGCCCTGGAGCACCCGGATCAGGTCGCCGCGCACGGTGCAGCAGACGCAGCCGTTGTTCATTTCGAACACTTCCTCGTCGGCCCCGACCACCAGGTCGTTGTCGATACCGACCTCGCCGAACTCGTTGACGATCACGGCGTAGCGCTTGCCGTGCTCCTCGGTGAGGATGCGGTTGAGCAGCGTGGTCTTGCCGGCGCCGAGATAGCCGGTCAGCACGGTGACGGGGATCTTGCCGGCGGAAGCGGCCGAGGGAGCGTCTTGGGTCATGGGCGCTATTTAGGCGCTCGGAACCCGAAGCGGAACTCCCCTAGAGTTCCAGAAACGCGACGCCGAGGCCCATGGCGATCAAGGCGACGCCCAGGATCGTCGACTCGTAGCGGGCGATCCGCTCCAGTCCCAGCCGCTTGACGCCGGCCAGGCTCAGGGTGGTGAACAGCAGCATGCCCCCCGCGGTGGCGGCCATCAGCACGGCGCTGAGCGCCGCGAAGCCGGTCCAGCCATGCTTCACCCCGGCCAGATAGATCGGCAGAAAGGCCTCGCACGGCGATAGGGTCAGCAGCACGACGAGGGCGATGATCGCCGCCCGATCCGAGGCGTAGCGACGGGTCTGGACCTCGGCCTCGCCGTGGTCGTGGCGACCGCGCCATAGATAGAAGAGCCCGAGGCCGATCATCAGGGCGCCGACCACCCAGCCGAACAGGTCGCCCATCTTCGGTTCGACGGCCAGGCCTGCGCCGACGAGAACGAGCCCCAGCAGGATGGTGAAGGCCACGTGGCCCAGACCGGCCAGGAAGGTGACGCCGAGGGTCTTGCCCGCCGACCAATGCTGGCCGCGCCCGACCAGCACGAAGGGCAGCCAGTGCGTCGGCAAGGCCGCGTGCAGGAAGGCGACCGTAAAGCCGGTAATGGCGATGGGGGCGAGAAGCGTCGGGTTCACCGGATGGCCTATAGCGTGTTATAAAGTAACACACCAGAGGCTTATTGCACCCTCGCCACATTGGCCCGCGATCGGTGCGGGAATCCGCCGCGACGCCGTTGACTCTCAGCCTTTGCGCTGTATAAGTCGCGCCCTCTTCGCCCGCCGGGTTTCCGAGCGGGCGTTCCCTATTTTGCGAACGCACGTTTTTAAGGCGCTAACCTATGTACGCGGTGATCAAAACCGGCGGCAAGCAGTACCGGGTTCAAGCCGGCGACCTGCTGGTGGTCGAAAAGCTCGAAGGTGAACCCGGCGCTGCCGTGGCCTTCGGTGAAGTCCTGATGCTTGGCGAAGGCGAGGCCGTGACGGTCGGCGCCCCTACCGTGGACGGCGCCGTCGTCTCCGGCACCCTGCTCGAAACCCGCAAGGGCGAGAAGGTGAAGATCTTCAAGAAGATCCGTCGCCAGGGCTATCGCCGCACCCGCGGCCATCGTCAGTTCGAATCCGTCGTGCGCGTCACGTCGGTCGTCGGCGCTGGCCTGGAAGCCAAGTGGGACGGCGCGATCGACCTGACCCCGAAGGTCATCCTGAACGCTCGCGCTCGTGGCCTCGGCGACGCCGCCGTTCCGGCGACGATCCCGACCGCTTCGGAAGCTGCTCCGGCCGCTCCGAAGAAGGCCGCCAAGGCTCCGAAGGYCGAAGCGACCGCCGAAGCCGCCCCGAAGAAGAAGGCCGCCCCTAAGAAGGCCGCCGCCACCACGGAGGAAGGCGAAGCCTAAGGGCGACGCCTTCTAAAGGTAGGAGAGCAAGATGGCTCACAAGAAATCAGGCGGCTCGTCCAGCAACGGTCGCGACTCAGAATCGAAGCGCCTTGGCGTGAAGAAGTTCGGCGGCGAGAAGGTTCTCGCCGGCAACATTCTCGTGCGTCAACGCGGCACCAAGTTCTATCCGGGCGCCAATGTCGGCATCGGCAAGGACCACACCCTCTTCGCGCTCGTCCAAGGCGCGGTGGGCTTCGTGACCAAGAAGCAAAACCGCACCTATGTGACGGTGACCCCGGCCGCTCAACCGGCCGAGTAAGCACGAACCAGAGTTTCTTCGGGTCGTGCTTCTCACAAAGAAGACGATCCGGACAGACGATCTCTAGCGGGGAGTCCGGAACGCCGGGCTCCCCGCTTTTGTTTTGTCCCGCCGCCTTGGAAAAACGAAAGCTTCGCCATGGCGGCGTCACGGTCCCAAAGCAAAGAGGACCGGAAGAACTCTGGGAGGCGCCGATGTGCGTCATCGAACAAAGACCGGTCATCGAGACCCAGCGGTTGACGCTGCGCGTTCCGACCCTCGCCGACGCCGAGCGCGTGGCGGCCTTTTGCGCGGATCACGACGTCGCGCGCATGACCACGCGCATGCCCTCGCCCTACACCCGCGGCCATGCCGAGGATTTCCTGGCGCGCTGCGAAACCCAGGACCGCTCGCGCGACAACGCCTTCGCCATCGAACTGGCGGGCGAAGGGCTGATCGGCGTCGTCGGCCTGTTCACCACCGCGGCCGGCGAAGTCGAGATGGGCTATTGGATCGGCCGCCCCTACTGGGGCCGGGGCTACGCCACGGAGGCGACCAAGGGCGCGCTGGACTGGACCCGAAGCGCCTGGAAGAAGCGCTACGTCGTGGCCGGACACTTCGACGACAACGACATCTCGGGCCGGGTGCTGGTCAAGGCCGGCTTCCTCTATACCGGCGTCGTCGAGCACAAGCCATCGATCGCGCGCGGAACGCTGGCCGCGACGCGGATGATGGTGTGGCTGGCTTGATAAGCTGTCATCCCGGCCGCACCCCGGCGAAAGCCGGGACCGCCACAGGCTCTGAGCTTCCGGCGGTCCCGGATCGGCGCGCTTCGCGCTTGTCCGGGATGACAGTTTTAAAGGCCTAAGCCGCGCGGTGGGTGTGGATCACCTTCTGCGGGCCTTCGCGGAAGCGCTTTTCGGCCGTGGTGATCCGCTCGCACAGGGCGTCCAGGTCGCTGAGCAGCGAGTAGGTGGCGTAGATCGGGATCTCCATCAGCGCCACCTGGGCGCGCGGCATGAATTCCGTGTACTTCTTCCACGCGACGTGACCGTCACGGGCGGCCATGGCCCGCTGGCCCAGCGGGTTCCACAGATCCAGATCCATCAGGTCGTCGCGGCACTGCTTCATGACCGGCAGGGCGATGTAGAGGAACAGGAAGGTCGGGGTGGCGGCGCGGGCGAACTGCGGCTGCACCTGCAGGTGCCAGATGCGGTAGGCCTCGAAGAAGCCCTGCTTGCGCACCGGGTCCGGCGGCAGCCAGGTGGCGTTCTCGTTGATCAGCTCGTTGGCCGTGCCCGAACGCTTGACCAGCTCGTCGGCGCTGGTTCCGGCCGGCATGGCCTTGGACAGGGCCACCACGGGGATGGCCAGCTTCTTGGCGACGTCGGTATAGGGCACCTGCCGGCCGGCCATCGGCGTCCATTGGCCGAACGAAGGCGCGCCCGGCGTGCTGGCGCGCTTGCTGGCGGCCGTCTTGTGCATCATCAACTGTTCTTCGCGCTGCTTCTCGGCGCGCAGGCGGTCGAATTCGGCTTCGTGAGCGGCTTGCTCTTCGGGGGTCATCCACCGGGCGCGGCCGGGGCCGTAGGTGCGCTCGAAGCGGTTCACCAGCACCAGGCTGTGCTCGGCCGACGGCTTGACGCCGATCTCGGCCAGGAAGGTCTTGAACTCGCGCCACTGCGGCGCGACGCCCGTGCCCCGGCTGATCAGGATGTTGCGGTGGGCGGACGCCTCGGCGCTATACTTGCGGTGTAGGTCCTGCGTCGACAGCTCGCGCAGATCCTGCGCCAGATTCCCATTGCCTTCTTCTGCCATCGCCAAGGTCAGCCTCCCGCTACGCCATAGAAGAAATGGCGGTTTTGCTGCCAAGACACTTTGTCGCACTATGTGTTTTAACACTTCGTCACGATCGCGAGCCTCGGTCACGCTTTTTCGCGGCGTCCCCAGTGACCAAGCGTCACAGCTCCCACAGCAAGCTGTGGCGCGCTCGTGATCTTGAAATCAGATCCTCGCGGGGCGGATGATCCGCCCGCTCCGCAAGGTTCCGGGGGCCTTTGGGCTCGACGCGCGGGACGCCTTGGGACAAAAGGGCGCCATGAAATTCTTGGACCAATGCAAGATCTACATCCGCTCCGGTAACGGCGGCGGCGGATCGGTGTCGTTCCGCCGCGAGAAGTACATCGAGTACGGCGGCCCGGACGGCGGCGACGGCGGTCGCGGCGGCGACGTGTGGATCGAGGCCGTCGAAGGCCTCAACACCCTGATCGACTACCGCTACCAGCAGCACTTCAAGGCCGGCACGGGCGTGCACGGCATGGGCCGGGCTCGCCATGGGGCGGCGGGCGAGGACGTGTTGCTGAAGGTTCCGGTCGGCACCGAAATCCTCGAGGAGGACAAGGAAACCCTGATCGCCGACCTCGATCACGCCGGCGCGCGCCTGCTGCTGGCCAAGGGCGGCAATGGCGGCTGGGGCAACCTGCACTTCAAGGGCCCGGTCAACCAGGCCCCGAAATACGCCAATCCCGGTCAGGAGGGCGAGGAACGCTGGATCTGGCTGCGGCTGAAGCTGATCGCCGACGTCGGCCTGGTGGGCCTGCCCAATGCGGGCAAGTCGACCTTCCTGGCCGCCGCCAGCGCCGCCAAGCCCAAGATCGCCGACTATCCGTTCACGACCCTGACCCCCAACCTGGGCGTGGTCGACCTCTCATCCGACGAGCGCTTCGTCCTGGCCGACATCCCCGGCCTGATCGAGGGCGCGTCGGAAGGCGCGGGCCTGGGCACGCGCTTCCTGGGCCACGTCGAGCGCTCGGCGACTCTGATTCACCTGATCGACGGCACGCAAGAGGATGTCGCCGGCGCCTACGAGACGATCCGGGGTGAGCTGGAAGCCTATGGCGAGGACCTGGCCGACAAGGCCGAGATCCTCGCCCTGAACAAGATCGACGCCCTCGACGAGGAGACCCTCGCCGAGAAGATCGCCGAGCTGGAAGCGGTCTCGGGGATCAAGCCGCGCCTGGTCTCCGGCGTCTCGGGCCAGGGCGTCACCGAGCTGCTGCGCGCCGCCTACCGGCAGGTGCGCATCCGTCGCGGCGATCTCGAGGAAGAGATCGCGGAGGACGAGGACCACGTGGACGAGACCCCCGGGGGCTGGACGCCGTGAACCTGGCCTCCCAGGCGGCTTTCGAGGGCGCCCGTCGCATCGTCTTCAAGGTCGGCTCGGCCCTGCTGGTCGACGCCGAGACGGGCGCGGCCAACCGCGCCTGGCTGGAAGCGTTCTGCGCCGACGCCGCGGCCCTGCGCGCCGCCGGCAAGCAGGTGGTGGTGGTCTCGTCCGGCGCGGTCGCCCTGGGAAGGCGTCGCCTGGGCCTGGTCGGCCGCAAGACCACCCTGCCGGAGAAGCAGGCCGCCGCCGCCGCCGGCCAGAGCCTGCTGATGCACGCCTGGGAGGAAGCCTTCGAGCCGCACGGGATCGGCGTCGCCCAGATCCTGCTGACCCGCGACGACACCGAGACCCGCCGCCGCTGGCTGAACGCCCGCGCCACCACCGAGACCCTGATGGGCCTGGGCGTGGTCCCCGTGGTCAACGAGAACGACACGGTGGTCACCGAGGAGATCCGCTACGGCGACAACGACCGCCTGGCCGCCCGCGTGGCCCAGATGGCCGGCGCCGACCTGCTGGTGCTGCTCTCCGACATCGACGGCCTCTACACGGCCGACCCACGCAAGAATCCGAACGCCGCGCACATCCCGCTGGTCGGGGAGATCACACCCGAGATCGCGGCCATGGCCGAGGGCGCCAACGCCGCGGCCGGGGTCGGCACCGGCGGCATGGCCACCAAGATCGCCGCCGCCCGCATCGCCCGCGCCGCCGGCTGCGCCACCCTGATCACCCTGGGCTCGCGCCCTCGCCCGCTCGCCGCCATCGCCGCCGGCGAGAAGGCCACCCTGATCGAGGCCGGCGCCTCGCCCGCCGCCGCCTACAAGGCCTGGATCGCCGGCTCGCTGGCCCCGCAGGGCTGGGTGACCATCGACGCCGGCGCGGCCAAGGCCCTGGCCTCCGGCAAGAGTCTGCTGGCCGCCGGGGTGCGCGCGATCGAGGGCCCGTTCGACAAGGGCGACGCCGTTCGCGTCCGCGACGAGACCGGCCGCGAGGTCGCCCGCGGCCTGGTCCGCTACGACAGCGCCGACGCCCACCGCATCGCCGGCCTGCGCTCCGACGCCATCGAGGCCGAGCTGGGCTTCACCGAAGGCCCGATGATCCACGCGGATGACCTGGCGGTCAGCTCTTAAAATCTGTCATCCCGGACAAGCGCGCAGCGCGCCGATCCGGGACCGCCGGAAGCGCTGAGCTTGCGGCGGTCCCGGCCCTTCGCTTCGCTCCGGCCGGGATGACAGTTTCCGATTCAGTTCTCCCCTCGCCCGGTCTAGGTTCCGCGCGTTCCCAGGAGTCCCCATGGCTTACCGTTCCCTCCGCGAGTTCATCGATGTCCTGGAGGCCAAGGGCGAGCTGGTCCGGGTCAAGGAGCCAGTCTCCAGCGTGCTGGAGATGACCGAGATCCAGACCCGGCTGCTGGCGACCGGCGGGCCGGCGGTGCTGTTCGAGCACGTGCTGCTGCCCGACGGCTCGCGCTCCTCGATGCCGGCCCTGGCCAACCTGTTCGGTACGGTCAAGCGGGTGGCCATGGGCGTCACCCTGGGCGGCGAACCCCGCGAGACGGCGGGTGAGCTGCGCGAGGTCGGCGAACTCTTGGCCTTCCTGCGCCAGCCTCAGCCGCCCAAGGGCCTGAAGGACGCCCTCGACATGCTGCCCCTGGCCAAGACGGTCATGGCCATGCGGCCGGGGACGGTGAAGAAGGCCCCAGTGCAGGAGGTCGTCCTGACCGGCGACCAGATCGACCTGACCAGGCTGCCGGTCCAGACCTGCTGGCCGGGCGAGCCGGCGCCGCTGATCACCTGGCCGCTGGTCGTCACCAAGGGGCCGGGCAAGGACCGCGAGGACGACTTCAACCTCGGCATCTACCGGATGCAGGTCCTGTCCAAGGACAAGTGCATCATGCGCTGGCTGGCCCATCGCGGCGGGGCCCAGCATTACGCCCGCCACAAGAAGGCGGGGAACCGGGAGCCCCTGCCCGCCTGCGCCGTGCTCGGCGCGGACCCCGGCACCATCCTGGCCGCCGTGACGCCGGTGCCCGACACCCTGTCCGAATACCAGTTCGCCGGCCTGCTGCGCGGGGCCAAGGTCGACCTGGTCCCGGCCAAGACCGTGCCGCTGATGGTCCCCGCCCACGCCGAGATCGTCATCGAGGGCCACGTCCTGCTGGACGAGTACGCCGACGAGGGCCCGTACGGCGACCACACCGGCTACTACAACAGCGTCGAAAAGTTCCCGGTCTTCCAGGTGACGGCGATCACCATGCGCAAGGACCCGATCTACCTGACCACCTTCACCGGCCGGCCGCCGGACGAGCCCTCGGTGCTGGGCGAGGCGCTGAACGAGGTGTTCATTCCCCTCCTCCGTCAGCAGTTCCCCGAGATCGTCGACTTCTGGCTGCCGCCCGAGGGCTGCAGCTACCGCATCGCCGTGGTCTCGATGAAGAAGGCCTACCCCGGCCACGCCAAGCGGGTGATGCTGGGCGTCTGGAGCTACCTGCGCCAGTTCATGTACACCAAGTGGGTGATCGTCGTGGACCACGACATCAACGCCCGTGACTGGAAGGACGTGATGTGGGCGATCAGCACCAAGATGGACCCCGCCCGGGACATCACGGTGATCGAGCACACCCCGATCGACTATCTGGACTTCGCCAGCCCCGAGAGCGGCCTGGGCTCCAAGATCGGCCTCGACGCCACCGACAAGTGGCCGCCCGAGACCAAGCGCGAATGGGGCCAGGAGATCCGTATGGACCAGGCCGTCGTCGACGCCGTCAGCGAGAAATGGGCGCGGCTGGGCCTGCCCGGTGACGGTCAGCCGATCTGGAAGAAGCCTTGAATGCGGATCCTCACCCTGGCGGTTCTGGCCGCCGTCCTGACAGCGAGTAACAGCATGGCCCAGACCAAGGCCCCGTGGGACGAAGTCTTCCTACCGCCCGCTCCGCACTGGCAGGGCGCCAGTCAGGCGCTGCTCCGCGACAAGTCCGATCCTTGGGTGACGCCGTTCGAGGCGGACGCCGACCACGACTTCTCGCCGACCTACGCCGACACCCGCGCCTGGTTCGACAAGCTGGACAAGGCCAGCAAGCTGATCCGCGTCGAGGACTTCGGCGTCTCGCCCCAGGGCCGCGCGATTTTCGCGGTGGTCGCCAGCAACGACGGCCCCAGCCTCGACCCCAAGAAGCCTCTGCTGCTGGTCCAGTGCGGCATCCATCCGGGCGAGATCGACGGCAAGGACGCGGGCATGATGCTGCTGCGCGACATGGCCTTCCACGGCAAGGATGGCCTGCTGGACAAGGTCAACCTGGTCCTGATCCCGATCCTGTCGGTCGACGGCCACGAACGGGCCAGCGCCTATTCGCGCCCCAACCAGCGGGGGCCGCGCATCCAGGGGTGGCGCAACACGGCGACCAACCAGAACCTCAACCGCGACTTCATGAAGCTGGACCAGCCGGAGATGCAGGCGCTGAAGCGGCTGCAGGCCAAGTACAAGGCCGACCTCTATGTCGACGTCCATGTGACCGACGGCATGGACTACCAGTACGACGTCACCTACGGCTTCAACGGCGAGAACGGGGTCTGGAACCGCTCGCCGGCCATCGCCAAGTGGCTGGATGGCGTGCTCAAGCCGGTCATCAACAAGGGCCTGGAAGCCGAGGGCCACATCCCGGGCGAACTCGTCTTCGGCATCGACGAGCACGATCCCAAGGCCGGCTTCAACGACGGCGGCCTGGGCGAGCGYTTCTCCAACGGCTGGGGCGCGGCGGCCCACGTTCCGACCATCCTGATCGAGAATCATAGCCTCAAGCCCCACGCCCAGCGAGTGCTCGGGACCTATGTCTTCATCGAGACGGCGCTGAAGCTGCTGGCCGACAAGGGCGGCGACTTGCGCGCCGCCATCGCCGCCGACAGCGCCCTGCGCCCGGCGCAGATCCCGGCCAATTTCATGTCGGACGACAAGCCGAGCTACACGCGCGAATTCAAGGGCATTAAGTACGAGTACTACGACAGCCCTGCCTCCGGCCGGAAGGAAGTGCGCTGGCTGGGCGAGCCGGATCCGGAGATCTGGAAGACGCCCTTCTACGGCTCACATTCGACCCTGACCTTGAAGCGACCGGTCGCCTATTACGTCCCCAGCTACCGCGCCGACCTGATCGAGCGCCTCAAGCTGCACGGCGTGACGCTGGAGACCCTGACCGCCGATAAGACCATTCCGGTCGAGATGATCCGCCTGGTCGAGCCCAAGATCGCCCCGCGCGCCAACGAGGGCCACGTCCAGATCAGCGTCGACAAGGTCGCGACCGAGACGCGCGACTGGGTCTTCCCGAAGGGTTCGGTGCGCGTGCCGACCGACCAGCCGCTGGGCGATCTGATCGTTCTGCTGCTGGAGCCGCAGTCCAGCGAGAGCTTCTTCGCTTGGGGCATGGTCCCGGAGATGCTGAGCCGCGTCGAATATATCGAGCCCTACGCCATAGCGCCGCTGGCCGAGAAGATGCTGGCCGCCGATCCGAAGCTGAAGGCCGAGTTCGAGGCCAAGCTGGCCGCCGAACCCAAGTTCGCCGGCGATCCGGACGCGCGCCTGGCCTGGTTCTACCGGCGGACCCCGTTCTACGACGACCACCACCTGCTCTACCCGATCGCCCGCGAAATCGCGCGATAGGCGGGTCGGGTTGCCGACCGTATGCGGAAGGCCTCATATGGCGTCCACGCTCGGGGGCGGGCGGTGTGCACTAGGGTATTGATTTGATGGATACGATCGCTTCCGGCCACGCCGCCGCGCTGTGGGCCGGGCTTCACCTGTTCCTGTTGCTGATCCTGTCGCTGCTGGTCGTGCGCCTGCGCCAGAAGCACAAGGTGGCCCTGGGCGACGAAGGCATCCCGGAACTGGCCCGCGCCATCCGCGCGTTCGGCAACGCCACGGAATACGTCCCGACCGGCATCGCCGCCCTGGCGGTCCTGGCGGTCGCCGGCGCGTCGCCGCTGGCCATCCACGTCGTGGGCCTGGTCCTGTTCGCCGGCCGCGTGATCCACGGCGTCGGGCTCTCCAACAGCGGCGGCGCCTCGATCCCGCGCGCCATCGGCATGGTCTGCACCTGGCTGGCCTACGTCTTCGCCGGCGTGGCGCTGCTGGTGTCGGCGATCGGGTAGGGGTTTGAATTCTCCTCCCCCGTTGCACGGGGGAGGAGACCTCGTCCATAAGACCGCATGGACGAAAATCTGTTGCATGACGTGGTCTCCGCCGCGCGGAAGGCCGGGGCCGACGCGGCCGAAGCTGTCTTCGCCGAGCGCCAATCCCTCTCCGTCTCGGTCCGCCTGGGCGCGCTGGAAGAGGTCGAGCGCGAGGAAGCCCGCGACCTGGGCCTGCGCGTCTTCATCGGCAAGCGCAGCGCTACCGTCTCCGGTTCGGACGTTTCGGCCGATGCGCGCGCCAAGCTGGTCGAGCGCGCCATCGCCATGGCCCGCCTAGCGCCGGAAGATCCCTATGCCAGCCTCGCGCCCGAGGATCGACTGGCCAAGGGCCCGTTCCCCGAGCTGGACCTGATCGATGTCTACGAGCCCGCGGCCGAGGCTCTGGAGACCCAGGGCCGCATGGCCGAAGAGCACGCGCGCGCCGTCAAGGGCGTGACCAATTCCGACGGTGGCTCGGCCAGCTGGTCGTCGTCGAAATGGTCGCTGGTCACCACCGCCGGCTTCCACGGAACCCACGCGGCTACCGGCCACTCGATCTCGGCCTCGGCCATCGCTGGCGAAGGCGCGGGCATGGAGCGCGGCGGCGAGGGCCGCACAGCCAGGCATTTCGGCGATCTACCGGCCGCCGGCGACATCGGTCTGGAGGCCGGCCGTCAGGCGGTGGCGCGCCTGAACCCGCGCAAGATCGCCTCGACCACCGCCCCGGTGATCTTCGAGAACCGCCTGGCCATGTCGCTGATCGGCCCGCTGCTGGGCGCGATCTCCGGGCCCTCGATCGCCCGCGGCACCTCGTTCCTGAAGGACAAGCTGGGCGAACGGATCTTCGCGCGCGGCGTACGCCTGGTGGAAGACCCGCACCGCGTGCGCGGCCTGGGCTCGGCCCCGTTCGATGACGAGGGTGTGGCCACCGAAGCCCGCGCCCTGATCGACGACGGCGTTCTGACCACCTGGCTGCTCAACACCAGCTCGGCCAAGCAGCTGGGCCTGACCACCACCGGCCACGCCTCGCGCGGCCTGGCCGGTCCGTCCGGCGTCTCGACCCACAACCTGACGCTCCAGCCGGGCGAGAAGGATCTGCGGGGCCTGATGCAGGACGCCGGAACAGGCCTGGTCGTCACCTCGATGTTCGGTCCCTCCCTGAACGGCAACACCGGCGACTGGTCGGTGGGCTGCGCGGGCTATTGGTTCGAGAACGGCGAAAGCACCGGCCCCGTCACCGAGATCACCGTGGCCGGCAACCTGATCGACATCTACGCGCGGCTGGTTCCCGGCTCCGACCTTGAGTTCCGCGGCGCCAGCAACAGCCCGTCGATCCTGGTCGACGGCCTGGCGATCGCGGGCAAATGAACGATCTGGACCTGATCCTTCAGGCCGCCCGGGAGGCCGGCGAGCTAGCGCTCGGGGCGCGCGAGAGCGGCTTGAAGATCTGGTCCAAGGAGGGCGGCTCGCCGGTCACCGACGCCGACCTGGCCGTCGACACGCTGTTGAAGACCGAACTCGGGGCCGAGCGTCCCGATTATGGCTGGCTGTCGGAGGAGACCGCCGACGACCCGGCCCGCCTGACCACGCCCCGCCAGTTCGTCGTCGACCCGATCGACGGCACCGTCGCCTTCATGAAGGGCAAGCCGTGGTTCGCGGTGTCGATCGCCGTGGTCGAGGACGGACGGCCGATCGCCGGCGTCGTCCACGCCCCGGCCCTGAACGAGACCTATGCCGCCACGGCCGACGGTCCCGCCACCCTGAACGGCCAGCCGATCGGACCCAGCGCCACCGACCAACTGCTCGGCGCGGCCATGCTGGGCGACGCCAAGATGTTCGCCCATCCCGCTTGGCGTGAGCCGTGGCCGCAGATGCGGATCGAGAGCCGCAATTCCATCGCCTACCGCATGTGCCTGGTGGCTGCCGGCACGTTCGATGCGGCCGTGGCCCTGTCGCCCAAGAGCGAGTGGGACGTCGCCGCCGCCGACCTGATCTGCCGCCGGGCCGGCGCGATGCTCAGCGATCACAGGGGCCAGCCCTTCGCCTATAATCGCCCCGTTCCGCTGGTTCCGAGCCTGGTTTGCGCCAACCCGGCGCTTCACCCGTTGATCCTGTCACGCGTCGGGCATATCGAGCTGCCATAACCATAATTCCTCGCAGGAACATGCTTCATATGGCTGAAAAACAGCTTCTCCATATCGTCGTCGGCGGTGAGCTGAAGGACGTCGCCGGCACCGAATTCCGCGACCTCTCCAAGGTCGAGTTCGTCGGCGCCTACGCCAGCTACGCCGACGCCCACGCCGCTTGGAAGGCCAAGGCCCAGGCCACGGTCGACAACGCCCACGCGCGGTACTTCATCATCCACGCCCACAAGCTGCTGGATCCGAGCACGGACTGAGCGGCCCGCTCAGCAGGCCCCCACCTGACCCGCTCCGCGGGTCGTCCGCCCCCGAAAGGGGCGGAAGGGAAACGCGTCCTTCTTCCCCCTCCGGGGGAGGAGGGCCGTAGGCCCGGAGGGGGCGAGTAACCGCCCCTATTCCCGCCGCAGGATCTTGTCCGTCAGCACCTTGCCCAGCATCCCCGCCCGGAAGGTCTTCTTCATCGCCACCGGATCGTAGTCGTCGCTTTCGACCCATTCGCTGAACGTCAGCCCCTTGGGCTCGCCCACGTCCAGGTACTGCTCGAACACGTAGTCCAGCACGCCGGTGTTGCCGTGCCTGATGTGCAGGTAGCGCGGGCCCAGCTGCTGCATCGCTTCACGGATCGGCAGGCCCAGGCGGTAGTGGGCGTAGAAGACGCTCATGATCCCCGCCCGGTCCGCGCCCGACTTGCAGTGCATCAGGGCGGGATATTCGATCGTCTCGAACAGTTGCTTCGCGCCCCGCACCCGTTCGCGGATCGGGACCTCGCGCGAGGTGATGGTGAAGTCGACGAAGTTCAGGCCCAGGCGCTCGCAGGCGTCCTTCTCCAGCGCATAGAAGCTGCCGTCGAAGCCGCCGCGCAGGTTTACGATCGTCTTGATCCCCCGCTTCTTCCACCAGGCCAGCTGGAACGGCCAGGGCTGGTTGGCGCGGACCAGTTCGGGGCTGATCCAATGGGCGTTGGAGAAGCCTAGCCGCAGATAGGCGTGGTCGTTCCACAGATAGTGGAGATAGGTCTTGAACCGGCCCCAGGGCGTGGTGAGGTCGAACTTGGCCAAGGCGGGGCGATCCTTCGGAAATTCCGAGCCTAAGTAGGGGCAAGCGCCTGGAAAGGCAAAGCCGGCCCTTATGCTGTCGCTTTTACGGGCGAGTGCGTCCCGCAAGTCATTGACAGCCTCCGCGCGAAATCCGACCCCTCCCGCATGACCGCCCAGGACACCCCTGAACTTTCGAACCGCGTCATCGCCGCGCGGATCTGGCGCGAGTACTTGAAGCCTCGTCGGAATCGACTGGTCGTCGCCGTGCTCTGCGCGGCCGCCGTCGCCGGACTAAGCGCCGCCCTCGCTTACGTGCTGAAGCCGGCGATCGATCACTTGATTTCCAATCCTCAGCCCGGTGCGCTGCTGCGCATCCCGTTGCTGATCGCCGCCATCGCCATCGCCCGGGGCGTGTTCCAGGTGCTGCAGACGACCTCGATCAACCGGATCGGCAACGGCGTCGTCGGCGACATGCAACTGCGGCTGTTCGGCAAGCTGATGCGCTCGGACCTGGCCCGCCTGCGCGGCGCCCATTCGGGCTCATACGTCTCGTCAATGCTCTATGACGCGACCCTGATCCGCGAGGCGGCCACCAGCGGCGTGGTCAACTACACCCGCGAGTTCCTGACCGTGATCGGCACGCTAGTGGTCATGTTCCAGCTGGACTGGGTGCTGGCCTCCGGCGTCCTGGTGATCGGCCCCGTCGCCAGCCTGTTCATTCGGCGTTTCTCGAACAAGACGACCAAGGCCGCCAAGGGCGCCATGGGCGAGACCTCCAATCTCTCGACGGCGATCATGGAAAGCCTGGACGGGGTCAAGATCGTCAAGATGGAGAACCGCGAGGCTTACGAGGAAGGCCGCGTGGCGGCCGTGATCGAACGCCGTCAGCGTCACTTGATCAAGGGCTCGAACGCCAAGGCCATGGCCGCCCCCGCCACGGAAACCTTCGGCGCCCTGATTACCGCTGGTGTTCTGGCCTATGCCGGCTGGCGCGCGACGATGGGCGAAATGAGCGCCGGGGATTTCTCGGCCTTTCTGGCGGCCCTCGCGATGTCCCTGCAATCGCTGCGGCAGGTCGCCAACCTACAGACGGTGTTCAGTGAGGGGTTCACGGGCGCCCGCCGCCTGTTCACCGCCCTGGACGTGGCGCCGACCATTCTCGACCCCGCCGACGCCAAGGCCCTGCCGGCCGGCGACGGCACGATCACGTTCGACCACGTCACCTTCTCGTACGGCGCCGAGATCCCCGCCCTGTCGGACGTCTCGATCCAGGCCCGCAAGGGCGAGACCGTGGCCCTGGTCGGCCCCTCGGGCGGCGGCAAGAGCTCGATCCTGAACCTGATCCCGCGCTTCTACGACGTGACGGCCGGCGCGGTGACCATTGACGGCCACGACGTCCGCGCGGTGACCCTGGCCAGCTTGCGCGACCGCATCGCCCTGGTCACCCAGGAGCCGTTCCTGTTCGACGACAGCATTCGCGCCAACATCGCCTATGCCCGGCCCGGCGCCAGCCAGCTGGAGATCGAGGCCGCCGCGCGGCAAGCCGCCGCCCACGACTTTATCCTGGAGCTGCCCGAGGGCTACGACACCGCCGTCGGCGAGGCCGGGGCCCGCCTGTCGGGCGGTCAGCGCCAGCGCATCGCCATCGCCCGCGCCTTCCTGAAGGACGCCCCGATCCTGCTGCTGGACGAGGCCACCAGCGCCCTCGACACCGAGAGCGAGGCCCAGGTCCAGGCGGCCCTGGAACGGCTGATGGCCGGTCGCACCACCATCCTGATCGCCCACCGCCTGTCGACCGTGAAGAACGCCGACCGCCTCTACGTGATCGAGCGGGGCCGAGTGGTCGAGACGGGGAGCCACGCCGAGCTGGTCCGCGCCGGCGGCCTCTATGCGCGCCTGGCCAAGGCCCAAGACCTCGATCATGTACCGGAGGCGTCGATTTGAGGCCGCTGCGTTCGCCGTGGGTCATGGGCGTCACGACCTCGCTCCTGGCGGCCTATCTGCGCCTGACCTACGCCACTCTGCGCTGGACCCGCGAGGGCCAGACGGTCGCCGAGCAGGTCTGGGCCGAGAGCCTGAAGGACGGCGGCGGCGCGATCCTGTGCTTCTGGCACTCGCGCGTGCCGGTCGCCCCGACCTCGTGGCCGCAGGGGCCCGACAAGCCCCGGATCCACGCCCTGATCTCGCAGTCCACCGACGGTGAGTTCATCGCCCGGGTGATGGACAAGATCGGCTTCCCCGCCGTTCGCGGCTCGTCGGCCAAGAAGACCGACCCGGCCAAGAACAAGGGCGGCGAGCAGGCCCTGCGCGACATGGTCAAATGGGTGCGCGACGGCAACGCCATGGCCGTCACCCCCGATGGTCCGCGCGGCCCCGCCGAGCATCTGGAGAAGGGCGTTGTCACGCTGGCCCGGATGACCGGCGCGCCGGTGCTGTTCGTCGGCATCGCCATGCGGCCCTGCATCCGACTGAAGAGCTGGGACCGCACCATCGTGCCCTTGCCGTTCGCCCGCGCCGCCATGGTCTGGGACGCGCCGGGTCGCGTGGCTCGCGCCGACGATGTCGAGGCGCTGGCGCCCCAGTGGGCCGATCGCCTCAGCGCCGTCTCGCGCCGCGCCGAAGCCATTGTCGGCGAAACCGCTCCCGAAGATTGATCCGCCCCGTCCTTGGTGGGATGTAGGACCCATGTCGCACGATCACTCCGGACACGCGCACGATCACCATGACCATGATCACCACGATCATGACCATGCGCACGGGCACGGTCATGCGCATGGCCATCATCACGGCCACGGTCATCACGGCCACAGCCACGCGCCCAAGGACTTCGGCCGCGCCTTCGCGGTCGGCGTGGCGCTGAACCTGGGCTTCGTGCTGATCGAGGCCGCCGCCGGCCTGATCACCCACTCCCTGGCCCTGCTGGCCGACGCCGGTCATAACCTGTCCGACGTGCTGGGCTTGCTGATGGCCTGGGGCGCGGTGGTGCTGGCCAAGCGCGCGCCCAGCGCCCGCCGCACCTATGGCCTGCGCAAGGGCACCATCCTGGCTTCCCTGGCCAACGCCGCCCTGTTGCTGATCGCCGTCGGCGCCATCGCCTGGGAGGCCGTCCGTCGCTTCGCCACGCCCGAGCCGATCCAGACCGGTCCGGTGATGGTGGTCGCCGCCATCGGCATCGCCATCAACACCGCCACGGCCCTGATGTTCATGAAGGGCAGCAAAGACGATCTGAACGTCCGGGGCGCCTTCCTGCACATGGCCGCCGACGCCGCCGTTTCGGCCGGTGTCGTGATCGCGGCCCTGGCCATGGCCCTGACCGGTTGGCTGTGGCTGGACCCCGTGGTCAGCCTGGCCATCGTCGCGGTGATCGTGCTGGGCACCTGGAGCCTGCTGCGCGACTCGCTGGACATGGCCCTGGACGCAGCCCCGCGCGGGATCGACACCGCCAAGGTCCGCGACTGGCTGGCCCAGCGTCCGGGCGTCATCGAGGTGCACGACCTGCACATCTGGGCGATGAGCACCACCGAGACGGCGTTGACGGCTCACGTTGTCCGTCCGCTGGACGGCGACCACGACGCCTTCCTGCACGAGGCCTGCGAACACCTGGCCAACAAGTTCAACATCGGCCACGTGACCATCCAGGTCGAAACCAGCGGCGGCGCGCACGGCTGCCGCCTGGCGCCGGCGGATGTGGTGTGATCCGACCATCCGCCCTGAGCCTCTACCGGGCCGCCACGGGCCTGCTCGAACCGCTCGCCCCGACCCTGCTGGCCGGTCGCGCCCGTAAGGGTAAGGAAGATCCCGCGCGCCTGGCCGAACGCCTGGCCAAGGCGCCGACCACGCGGCCCGACGGCCCGCTGGTCTGGCTGCACGGCGCCAGCGTCGGCGAGAGCCTGTCGATCCTGCCGCTGGTCGAGCGCCTTCAGGCCGAGCGCCCTGAGGTCACGGTGCTGGTCACGTCGGGCACCACGACCTCGGCGGCGCTGCTGGCCAAGCGCCTGCCGGCCGGCGCGATCCACCAGTACGTCCCGATCGACGCTCCGGGCGCGGCCCGGCGCTTCATCGCCCGCTGGAAGCCCGACCTGGCCGTCTTCGTCGAAAGCGAGCTGTGGCCAAACCTGTTGCTGGAGGCCAAGGCCGCCGGCGCGCGCCTGGCCTTGGTCTCGGCCAAGCTGTCGGACCGCAGCTTCAAGCGCTGGCGTCAGCGCCCGGACGCAGCCCGCCTGCTGCTGTCGAACTTCGACCTGATCCTGGCCCAGGACGCGAGGGCCCACGAACGCTTCGAAGGCCTAGGCGGCAACGTCACCGGCGAGGCCGACCTGAAGTTCGGCGCCGCGCCGCTGCCGGTGGATGCGACCGCCCTGGCCGCCGAACGCGCGCGCTTCCCGCGTCCGCCCCTGCTGATCGCCAGCACCCATCCGGGCGAGGACGAGATCGTGCTGGACGCCGTCGCCGCCCTGCCTGACCGGCCTTCGGTGGTGTTGGCCCCGCGCCATGCCGAGCGCGGCCCGGCCATCGCCGAACTGGCCAAGGCGCGCGGCCTGACCGCCGCCCTGCGTAGCCGGACCTCGGACGCGGTCGCCGACGTGATCGTCGCCGACACGCTCGGCGAGATGGGCCTGTGGTTCCGCCTGGCGGGGACTTCGCTAATCGCCGGCAGCCTGGTTCCCGACGTCGGCGGCCACAATCCGCTGGAAGCCGCGCGGCTGGACTGCCCGGCGATCAGCGGGCCGTTCGTCGACAATTGGACATCCGCCTTCGCCGCACTGGAAGCCGCCGACGCGGTGGTCATGACGACACCAAGCACTCTGCGCGACGCGCTCGCCGCCGACCTGGCCGCCCCCATCGCGGCCAAGGCGCGCGCCGCCAAGGCTCGCAGCTTCGTCGACATCCGCGACGCCGAGGCCCGCGCCGGCCTTTCCCGTATTCTCGAGCTGGTCCCATGAAACTCGGCACGCCGCGCTGGTGGTACGTGAAGAAGGGCGGACCGGCTCCGCTGACTCGCGCCCTGCTGACCCCGCTGTCCTGGATCTGGTCCGACACCACCCGCCGCCGGATCGCGCGGACCACGCCGGCCATCGTCGGCGCGCCGGTGATTTGCGTCGGCAACGTCACCATGGGCGGGACCGGTAAGACGCCGATCGTCCGCGAGCTGCTGCTGACCCTGACCAAGCGCGGCGTCGCCGCCCACGGCCTGTCGCGCGGCTATGGCGGCAAACTGAAGGGTCCGGTCCGGGTCGACACGGCTCGCCATACGGCCGCCGATGTCGGCGACGAGCCGCTGATGCTGGCCCAGGACTTTCCGATGTGGGTCGCGGTCGACCGGGTCGCCGGCGCCAAGGCCGCTGTTCGGAGGGGGGCCCAGGCCGTTGTCATGGACGACGGCCACCAGAACCCGACAGTCAAGAAGGCGCTGTCCCTGGTTGTGGTCGACGGCGAGACACGTGGCGGCGAGTGGCCGTTCGGCGACGGCCGGGTGTTTCCCGCCGGCCCGATGCGCGAGCCGCTGAAGGTCGGCCTGTCCCGCGCCGACGCCGTGATCGTGCTGCTGCCGATCGACATGGAACAGCCGGACTTCGACCTGCTGGTCGAGTTCGGCGACATGCCGGTTCTGGTCGCCCGTCTGGAAGCCGCCGCCCCCGTGCCGAAGGGCCCGCAGGTCGGCTTCGCCGGCATCGGCAAGCCCTGGAAGGTCGAGAAGGCCCTGACCGCCGCCGGCTGCCAGCTGGTCGACTTCGCGCCGTTCCCGGACCACGGCGAATACGACGAGGCGACCCTGAAGATGCTGGCCGAACGGGCCAAGGTCTATGACGCCGGCTTGGTCACGACGGAAAAGGACTGGGTGCGCCTGCCGCCGAAATGGCGCGAGAAGGTGACGCCCTGGCCCGTGCGGGCGCGCTTCGAGGACGAGGCGGCGGTGGAGAAGCTACTGGCGGGCGTGGGGCTGTAGGCCTTTTCTTCCCCCTCCGGGGGAGGAGCGCGCAGCGCGGAGGGGGCGAGTCGGTGATTTCGCCCCTCACTTGCCCCCACCTGACCGCGCGACGCGCGGTCGTCCGCCCCCSGAGGGGGCGGAAGGACGCAGCCCTCTCCTACCWGTAAACCACCCCACCCTTGATCACCGAGGTCACGTGCTGAAGCACCGTCACGTCGGCCAGGGGATCGCCCTTCACCGCGATCAGGTCCGCCGCCTTGCCCGGCGCCAGACTGCCGATCTCGCTCGACAGCGAGAAGTGATCCGCCGCATTGACCGTGGCCGCCTGGATCGCCTCCAGCGGCGTCAGGCCCGCCTTGACCAGCAGGGCGAACTCGCCGGCGTTGTCGCCGTGGGCCGAGACGCCGGTGTCAGTGCCGAACGCGATCTTGACCCCGCCGTCATGGGCGCGGCGGGCCATGGCCAGCATCTTTGGACCCGCGTCCAGCGCCTTGGTGGTCTGGGCCGGGGTCAGGAAGTTGTTCGGCCCCGAGGCGATCCGATAGACGAAATCGCCGGCCATCAGGGTCGGGACCAGATAGGCGCCGTTCTTCTTGAAGGCGGCGATGCTGTCGGCGTCCAGATAGGTGCCGTGCTCGATCGAGTCGCCGCCGGCTTTCAGGAAGCTGTTGATGCCGTCGACGCCATGGGCGTGGGCGGTGACCTTGCGGCCCATACGGTGGGCGGTCTCGACGATCGCGGCGAGCTCGGCGTCCGAGAACTGCTGGTTCAGGCCCGCGGCGGTGTTGGACAGCACCCCGCCGGTGGCGGTGATCTTGATGATGTCGGCGCCCAGCCAGACCTGCTCGCGCACCGCGCGGCGGCAGTCGTCGGGCCCCGAGCAGACCGAGGTCGGCCGCAGCACGTGCATGACCTCCTCGCTATAGCCGTTGATGTCGCCGTGGCCGCCGTGGACCGACACCGCCGAGCCGGCGGCGATGATCCGCGGGCCGGGCACGTCGCCGCGCCGGATCCCGTCGCGCAGGGCGAAGATCGCCTGGTTGGTCGCCCCGAGGTCCGCCACCGTCGTGAAGCCCGCCATCAAGGTCTTACGGGCGTAGCCGGCGCCGACCATGGCCTCGTCGGCCGGTGACTGAGTAACGTTGTCCAGCCGCGAGGTCGGTCCCTGCTGGCCGGTCAGATGGACGTGGCTGTCGATCAGGCCCGGCAGGACGAAGCTGTCCTTCAGGTCCACGACCTTGCCGCCCGGCTCGGCGACATAGCCGTCGACGATGCGGGCGACCTTGCCGTTCTCGAGCACCACGGTCTTGGCGGTCTCGACCTTGCCGGTGGCCGGGTCGGCCAGCAGCTTGCCGGCCTGGACGAAGACGGTTTCGGCGCACGCGGCGCTGGCCAGCGCCCCGATCATCGCCAGGGCGCAGGCGCCGACGAACAGATTCCGCATCTAAGCCTCTAAGCCCCCGCCTTCCGCGCGAAGGTCCAGGCCCCCTTGGCCAGCACCGGTACGCGCGCCTCCATCAGCTGCGCATGGGCGCTGGCGGCGGTGCCGTCACGGACGCGGCCGACGATGCCCTGGCAGATGCCGGCCAGTCTGAAGAGGTTGTAGCTGAAATACCAGTCCAGCTCGGGCAGGCCGTCGCGGCCGGTGGCCTTGCAGTAGCGCTCGACCGCCTGCGGGATGGTCGGCACGCCATACGCTTCCAGGTCGGCGATCTCGGCCAGGCCGCCGCGCTGGTCGGAGGGCATCACCCAGTTCATCAGGAAGTAGCTGAAGTCGGCCAGCGGATKGCCCAGGGTCGACAGCTCCCAGTCCAGCACCGCCACCACGCGCGGCTCGGTGGCGTGCAGGATCATGTTGTCGAGCCGGTAGTCGCCATGGACGATCGAGGTCTGGTCGTCGGCCGGACAGCTCTTGGCCAGCCAGTCGATCAAGAGGTCCATCTCCGCGATCGGCTTGGTCTCGGAGGCCTTGTACTGCTTSSTCCAGCGGYCKATCTGGCGSKCGAARTAGTTGCCGGGCTTGCCGTAGTCGGCCAGGCCCACGGCCGCGTAGTCGACATTGTGCAGGGCGGCCAGGGTGTCGATCTCGGCCTCGTAGATCGCCCGGCGCTCGGCCGGCTGGTAGTCGGGCAAGGTCCCGTCCCACAGGATCCGGCCTTCGACATTGTCCATCACGTAGAAGATCGTGCCGATCACCTCCTCGTCCATGCACAGGGCATAGGCCTTGGCGACGGGGAAGTTGGCCTTGTTGAGGCCCGAAATCACCTTGAACTCGCGGTCGACGGCGTGGGCGCTGGGCAGCAGCTTGCCCGGCGGCTTGCGGCGCAGGACGTATTTCCTGGCCGGCGTGACCAGCTGGTAGGTCGGGTTCGACTGGCCGCCCTTGAACTGGCGCACCTCCAACGGGCCGGCGTAGCCCTCGATATTCGCTTCTAGCCAAGTGGCCAGTTTCGCCTCGTCGATCGCGTGGCGCGGGTCGATCGGCTTGGTGCCCGAGTTCAGGTCCTGGACGGACTGTTCGGCGGCTTCGGCCATGGCGCTTCTCCCCAACGCTTGTTTGAACCGAGAGTTTAGAGGGCGGCGCGCGGGTGGCAAGCCGCTTGAGTGCTTGGGTCACGAAGGCTAGAAGAGCCTTGTCGAAAAAGGGCCAAGGACCGGACCCAGGTAAGCCCGGTCGCTCCGCTAGCCGGAGAACCTGTACCCCGCCTTCGGGCGGGGACCCGCGACGAGACGGCGGCGCGATCCCCGCGCCGTTGGCTCGGCGTGTGTGGTCCCTGTCTATGTCGAACTTTCTGTCGTCGAAGCCCCCACGCGCCGCGCCCCTCACCCAAGGAGTGCGCCCATGCGCCTGAACCACCTCGATCTGCCCGTTCCCGACGTCGCCGCGACCCGGGACTTCTTCGAAACCTGGCTGGGCTTCACCCACGAGCGGACCCTGGGCCAGAACGGCCTGGCCATCCTGCGCGACAGCGCCGGCCTGGTGCTGATCCTCAGCCGCCTGCGCGATGACGGGGCCCAGACCTGGCCGGTTCCGTTCCACATCGGCTTCCATCTGGACAGCGAGGCCGCCGTCAGCGACCTGCACCGGCGGATGACCGAGGGCGGGCTCAGCATCGGCCCGGCCGCCGTCGAGCGCGGCGCGTTCAGCTTCTACTTCACAGCGCCGGGCGAGATCCTGGTGGAGGTGGCGCACAGGGCGTAGGTGAAACCCTCTCCCAGAGGGAGAGGGCGGGGCCCACGCCATAGGCGTGGGAGGGTGAGGGATTAAAACGTCAGCCGGCGAAACCCCTCACCTCCCACCGCTTCGCGGCGGGTCCCTCCTCTCCCTCTGGGAGAGGCTTATTTCGAAAGCGCCCGCCAGCCGATGTCGGTTCGGTAGAAGCCGCCTTCGAGGCTGATGGTCCCCAGCGCGGCGTAGGCCACGTCACGGGCCTCGTGCAGGGTCGCGCCCAGGGCGCAGACGTTCAGCACCCGGCCGCCGGACGCGCGAAGAACACCCTCGGCGTCGCGGGTCGTGCCGGCGTGGAAGACCACCGCCTCACCGCCGAAATCGGCGTCGGCGTCCTGGATCAGGCCGCCGGTCTTGGGCGCGTCGGGATAGCCCTCGGCGGCCAGGACCACGCAGATCGCCGCCTCCTCGCGCCATTTCGGCGGCGCGGCCGAGGCCAGCTCGCCCTTGGCCGCGGCCAGCAGGATCGGCACGAGGTCGCTCGAAAGGCGCAGCATCAGGGTCTGGCACTCGGGATCGCCGAAGCGGGCGTTGTACTCGACGAGCTTCGGTCCCGTGGGCGTCAGCATCAGGCCGGCATAGAGCACGCCGACATAGGGATTGCCCTCAGCGGCCATGCCCTCGACCGTCGGGACGATCAGCTCGCGCCAGGCCTGGTCGATCAGGGCCTCGGTCAAAACAGGCGGCGGCGAATAGGTGCCCATGCCGCCGGTGTTGGGGCCTTCGTCGCCGTCATAGGCGCGCTTGTGGTCCTGGGCCGCGCCGAACAGCATCGCGGTCTTGCCGTCGCAGAGGGCGAACAGCGAGGCCTCCTCGCCGTGCATGAACTCCTCGATCACCACCCGCGCGCCGGCCGAGCCGAAGCGGCCGCCCAGCATGTCGACGACGGCGGCGTCGGCCTCGGCGCGGGTCGCGGCGATGACCACGCCCTTGCCGGCCGCCAGGCCGTCGGCCTTGATCACGAACGGGGCGTCCAGCGTGTCGAGGAAGACCCCGGCCGAGGCCGCGTCCTCGAACACGCCATAGGCCGCCGTCGGCAGGCCGTGGCGCTGGCAGAAGTCCTTGGTGAAGGCCTTCGACGTTTCTAGCTGGGCGGCGCGCTGGCTGCCGCCGAAACAGGGGATGCCGACCTCGGCCAGCTTGTCGGCCAGGCCGACTTCCAGCGCCGATTCCGGACCGACCACCACGAGGTCCGCGCCGATCTCGCGGGCCAGCGCCACCAGCGCGTCGGCGTCCGTCGCCTTGACGTTCTGCAGCTCGGCGACGGCTTCGATGCCGGGATTGCCCGGGGCGGCGACGAGGCGGCCGCACAGCGGCGACTGGGCGATCTTCCAGGCCAGGGCGTGCTCACGCCCGCCGGACCCGACGAGGAGGATGGTCAGCTTTTCCATGAGCGCGGGGTGTGACGCGGCCGACCCGGCCGGTCAAGGCCGAACGGCGCGTCGCGCCGCCGCTCAGGCGTAGTCGCGGAACTCGGAGTCGGCCTCGTCCGCTCCGCCCCGGGTCAGGTCGAGGGCGAAACCGGCGGCGCGAGCCTGCTGGGTCGCGACCGCTGGACGGGCCGAGGCCTTGCGGGTCGGCGCGGCCGTCGCGCGCTTGGCGACGGCGCGGACCGGCGCTCGGCGTCCGCGATCATCGCCGTCGGTGCGGAAGAAGCTGATCGAGGCTTGGAGCTCGGCGGCTTGGGCGGCCAGTTCCTCGGAGGTGGCCGACATCTCTTCGGACGCGCTGGCGTTCTGCTGGGTGACCTTGTCCAGCTGCTGGATGGCTTCGTTGATCTGCGCGGCGCCGATGTCCTGCTCGCGGCAGGCGGCGCTGATCTCGGCGACCAGTTCGGCGGTCTTGCGGATGTTGGGGACCAGGCTGGTCAGCATGACGCCAGCCGATTGGGCGGCCTTGACCGTTTCCGAGG